>JAPPMR010000056.1 GCA_028818995.1 Candidatus Poribacteria bacterium
CCGCAGGAGAGGGCTAAATCTTTTGTTGACTACTTCAAAGATAGTATTTTCCGAGAACCGATTTGGCTTCTAACAAAACTCTCACAAAACGACATTCCGGTTCAATACTTAGGGACAGAGAATGTAAAAGGTGTCCCTGCATTTGTGCTTCTTGTTACGCAGCCTTCTGGAAAAGAACTCAAAATTTTTATTAGTAAGGAAACTCGTTACGTAGTGCAGTTCAAGTATAGTATTGATATGGGAAGAGAAACGGAAAACGCAGAAACGGTCTTTGAGGATTATCGTGATGTAGATGGCATTAAAATCGCATACCATCGCACTACAAAATCCTTTGAACATCGAGAAACTCTAATCACCGACATTAAGCTGAACACTGAAATTGACGAAACTCTGTTCAGTCCTAAAGAAGCAAATGAATAGCCCCCAATTTTCTGCTCTCGCTTTTCGTTATAGCGGGAGCAGAAACCAGCAGGTAAAAACGGCATCTAATCAGAGAAGGGAAATATGATTCGTATCAGTTTATTTGCAACACTAATTATTTGTGTGAGTATTTCCCTTGCTACTCCATCTGTAAACGGGCAAGAAGCAGAATTTATGGAGAGTGGTGCGACAATGCGAGGTGAAATTATTGATACCTCACCCGAACAGAAACCTATAGAAGAAGTTCAAGTTAAAATCATCAATGTCAAGACAGAAAATACATATACTGTGACAACCAATATAGATGGTATCTACGAAAAGAAGGGTTTACCTTCAGGCCGCTATGCGATTGTTGCCTATAAAAAAGGATACAAGCCTCACGTCGATAGATCTAAGATTATTGTGGCAGATGGTGAATTTTTCGATCAAATTAAAATGGAAAAACAAAATATCATAATTGCATTTTTCCAGAGAGGCTATTTCACTTGGCAACTTTTCATCGGTTTTGCCGCAGGAATTCTTTTAATGTTAATCATAATTTCCTTACGATCACGTGCTTGAGGAAAAACAATGGCACACGTCACTTTAAAAGGTATTACCAAAATTTATGACGGTGATGTCCTTGCTGTTGAAAAGGCAGATTTTCAAATTCCAGATGAGTCGTTTACTGTGCTTGTTGGGCCTTCAGGGTGCGGAAAATCTACAATCTTACGGATGATTGCTGGGTTGGAGGAGGTTACCGAAGGTGAAATCTATATTGATGACGAACGCGTTAACGACACCCCACCGAAGGACAGGGATATCGCCATGGTTTTCCAAAACTATGCACTCTATCCACACATGACAGTGTATAAGAACATGGCGTTCGGATTAAAACTCCGCAAATATCCGAAAAGCGAGATTGACCAACGCGTCAACGAAGCCGCAGACATCCTCAGCATTTCTCACCTACTAAACCGTAAACCGAAACACCTCTCCGGTGGTGAACGCCAACGTGTTGCAGTCGGCAGAGCAATCGTTCGGCAACCAAAAGTGTTCCTATTTGATGAGCCTTTGAGCAACCTTGATGCGAAGCTGCGCGTACAAATGCGGATGGAAATCAGTCGCCTACATGACCGGCTCAACGCTACCATAGTGTATGTCACGCACGATCAGGTAGAAGCGATGACGATGGGGGACCAGATAGTCGTTCTCAATGAGGGGAAAATCAAGCAGATTGCTGACCCGGGGACACTCTATCATAAGCCTGCCAATCAATTCGTCGGTGGATTCATTGGCACGCCACCGATGAACTTTATAAATACGGAAATTGTGAACAATGGCAATTCACCAAAACTAAGATTTGAAGGCTTTGAAGTGGGACTGAATCACGATTTACAGTCAGTTATCAGCAAACTTTCGAGGAAGTTGGTTACGCTCGGCATCCGACCAGAGAATATTCATGTTGGTGAAGATGGAAGAAATCAGGTTTTAACGCAGGTGGAACTGGTTGAACCGCTCGGAAACTATGCGCTCCTATATCTACGGACAGAGAAGAGTAGTTTTGTCGCACAATCTAATCTTGTCGATTTACCACAACATAATACACCTTTGACGGTCAATTTTGATATTGACAAAGCACATCTATTCCATCCAGACACAGGTGAATCATTAACAGCAGCATAACATATCAGATATGGCATGTAAGAGCGACCTCCCGGTCGCGATTAATCTCCCCGCTTCAAGCTACCCACGTAGTTGCTAACTTCTCCTTTGCCACGACATCAAGCTTCTGGATTAGAAAATCGAAAATTGAATACCTCTGATTCAATTCACAAAAAAGTTGACATCTAATCATATATCCTATACAATTCCGTTTAGAAATTATCTCATAATATGCCCTATCGCTTTGGTAAAGCGTAACTACAAGCATTTATGAGCCATGTTCTTAAAAAGAAGATAGGATGAATACCATCTTTAAATATAAAAGAATTGCCTAAGGAGGCAGAAATGGCAGAACGAATTAAAATGGGATTAGTCGGATGCGGTGGTATGTCTGGTGCCCACATGGGTGGATATCGCGAGTTGTGGTCCAAAGATGTCCGAGATTTTGATATTGTCGCTGCGTGTGATATTGACAAGGGGCGGGCAGAAAATCGAGCAAATGAAGCACATGAGTTCCAAGGCGGCACGAAACCTGCTGTTTATACAGAACTTGACGAGATGCTTGAGAAACACCCAGATTTAGAGTGTATTGACATCTGCGCGCTTCATAGTGCGCACCATGTGCTTGCTGTACCAGCATTGGAAGCAGGCAAGCATGTTATTATTGAAAAGCCTTTTGGTATCACGATGCGCGCATGCAAACTGATGATGGAAGCAGCGGAACGCAACGATAAGATTATTTCAGTCGCAGAAAACTATCGGTTGAGTCGTATGGAACGGACGCGTAGCTGGGTAATTGCGCAGGGACGTATCGGTGAACCCCGGATGTTTTTCTGGATTGAAGTCGGAGAAGGATTAGGTAAATGGGGCTGGCGCAACTTCAAGATGGATGCTGGCGGCGGATGGGCATTAGACGGTGGCGTGCATTTTACCGATCTAATGCGTTATATTCTTGGTCTGGAAGCAGAGGAAGTTTACGCTATCAATAAGGCTTACGAACCTTACCGCTACGATAATGCTGCAGAACGTGAAGGTGGTTATTCAGTTGATGTAGAAGACGCAATGATCGCGACAATCAAGTTTGAACAAGGCGTTACTGCACAGTGGACCTGGGTTGGTTCCGCGCCTGCACACGGTTTCGGTCAGAAAGTCATTTACGGTAGTGAGGGTGCACTTGATTGGGGAAGAGGTTTGGTGCCACGCGGTGGTGAGGCAATTTCCAATGATGATTTACAGAAGGAATTCACTGATAGCCTCAGCGATGATGAGAAGGAATATTTCTTTCCTGCTGGTATCGGTAATACGGTAGCAATTGAGTTGAAATATTTTGCAGACGCTATTCGCAGTGGTGGCAAACCGGAAGTAGATGCTGTGGAAGGAATGAAGTCTGAAGCGATCTGCATGGCAGCCTATGAATCTGGATATTGGGGTCGCCCCGTAACAATTGCCGAAATTGAAAACTGTGAACTGGAAGGCTACCAGAAGGAAATTAACGACCATTTAGGGATAAAATAATAAAACCCTGACGTTTTTCCGATGTCATGCCATTTCTGAGTGATTATATTACATTAGGTAGGGTGTGTAAAGTTTTTGGTCTGAATACTCTTTTTCTCTTGTTGGAGGGATTTCAACCCCACTGAATGCCATACGCGCATTCAGTGTTGATTTGGATTTCTCAATTGCCACAAGCATATTGGACATTGACTTGGGTCTCTTCTGTAGGAGCGACCTCCTGGTCGCGACCAGGAGGTCGCTCCTACAGAATCCGCATAATCCGTGAACTAACAAG
>JAPPMR010000230.1 GCA_028818995.1 Candidatus Poribacteria bacterium
CGCAAAGCAGCCAACTTCTCCGCTACAGCTACGTTAATAAACTGGTTGAGCGTTGAGCCCTCTTCCTCCGCCACTTTTTCCGCCTCGGCTTTAAGCGAGGCGAGCAGGCGCAGGGTGTAATTACTCACGGTAGCCATAATTTCTTATCTTCGAGGTAGTAATGATTATCGGTTTTCTATGCGCGGTTTTTTGGCGACATGCCAGATGACTTCCGCTCAACGGAAATCTGCGCCATTTTTTTTATTCCTTTACGTACCTTGGAGCTCTTGAGTACCTCATCTGCTTTAACATACCTTGCACCCCTTGAGGTTACATATATCTTCGGTCCTTCTTCTAATGAGTTCTTGGACATGGGATTGTTCTCCTTAACAAATGCTTCCGTTTTCCGGTTCATTAGAAATCGCCAAGTATAAGATATCTTCTGGCTCAAAATATTTCATCTTCATCTCACTCATTTCTCTTCCGGAAAAATGATTCCCCGCCAAAACTTTGGTGGCAATGGAGATTGATGTTTAATACAGGCAAGAATCAAAGCTGCACGAGGGACTTCAATAAATGCCTTTGGTGGAAATTTTTCTCTACACTGTCCCACGAAATCTTGAATTTTTTCAACCAAAGACCTCTGATCATTTGGGAGAAATTCAAAATTGTGAGTCATAATTGCTGTCCCATCAGTAACAGGTTCACGGAGAATCCGCTCATCCCAATCATCCGGAGGTATCCATCCAAGTAAATCTATTTTATTATTATCAAGAGGCTGTCCATCCACACCAACTCCCTTTACGATCTGCTCAAAGTACCGCTCTAATAACTCATCTCGCTGGCTTTCTTCAAGGGAAAAGCACAATTCTAAAATCATCAGCAGAAGATATGAACTCCCATCAGTAAATTCTGGGGGACGTTTAGAAGTGGCTGCAAACTCAGCGACTAAATCCGTCCTGTTTCGGGCCTCAATGAATGGTAGCCTATTCATTTCTACTCTTCTTGTAAGCAGACAATTTTCCAGGCTTCCGAGCCATTCGTATATCTCGTTCTGGCCTTTTACCTGCCATAGCATCAACCATACCAAAAATAACTCAACATGGTGAACATCCAACAGTGGCCGCAATGCAGAGGGATTATTATAGAAAAACTCACCAAGCCATTCGACATTTCGCTTCAAATGCTTTTTGAAATTTTCCCTGTCCTCATCCTGAATGTCCCAGAATTGCTGTGGGGCATAGTTCAATATTCCCAACCGACCCAGATGCCAATAAGCAATATAGGCATCTCGGACTGCTCCCAATTGACCAATATCGCGCCCTCTCTCTCTCCCAGCTAATCCGTGTTCTGTAGTCAAAGCATCCTGTACCGCGAAAAAGTATCTTGTCAATTCCTCGACATAAAAGTTAAGCCAAATATTAGCTACGATGTCCTTTAATTCTTTCGCTTTCAAATCTCGACAGGTATCCCACAGAGCCAGCATCGCCCATTCAATCAAATCAATCCACCCCGGATAGCTATTGGGCGTTTTTTTCCTGTACTCGTGGATAATCATCAGAGCAACGGGCACGAGTCGCAATTTTCGTTCATCTATCGGGGGTTCTAACGCCTTATTGAGAAAGTACCTCCATTGGGGAACCAATTGATTCTCCCATTCTGCAGACCCAAAATCAAAGTCGCCCACTTGCAAACAAATATACTGTAACGCGCTCGATAAGTGCTGTGGCATCAACTCGGGCGTGAGAAGATTGCTTTTTACTTCTTCTACCAATCTTGTAAGATTCCATCTTTCAAAGGTCAATTTAACACCATCGCCCTGCGCCTCTCCGAAGAATTGTGTTGTTTGTTCAAAAAGTTGAATTCCCGTTCTATCTTCATCTTTATTATATGCGAGTACGATGCTGACTTTCCCCACCGATTCTAATCCCGGTTGCTTTAAATTTACGGTGGATGCCATTTGTAAGTCTGCGTAAAAACCGAGCGTTTGATTTTGCCAATTGCGATTAGTCAGTGCTTCGTCTTTAAGTACAAAAATGATAAGTTCTTGACCACTCTCACTAAGAAAAGCGAGATCAATTCCTAATTCCGCTTCAGTCTTTGTCTTTGGCGTTTCAGGACTCGGTGCCCTAAAAAACGGCAACCGAACCGGTGTCCAGTTTTTTGCAATAGCCAGATTATAAATTACCCAGTCAAAACCTATTTTAATGCCTTTATTTTCAGCTCTTGTTCTCTCTAACAAACTTGTCAAGTAGTTGCTCAAAAAAGGAGTGAGGTCATTACTTTGCATTTTCCATTTCCTCAGTTTGTAACCGCCGTATATTTTCGGCAGCAATCATTCTCCGCTGTGCCATAATCTCTGGCATGAGAACTTCAAGGCGTGGCAATTCCATTTGGTGGGAAAAACGATTCATCGGAAAAGGATCTCCCGGTCCGTTCTGCTCTCCTTGTCCCAGAACACACACATTGTCCCCATAAATCAGATCTACGCGTGTCAAAAGTTGTGATATCAGTGATCGGTCACGAGCACCTTTCGAAATCCGATGCGAAAGATCTCGGGATCCTCTCTCAGCAGCCTCCAAAAAATTTGGAAATTGGAAACTGTTTGCAGGAGAGTTATCAACTTTCTTCAAATCTTCAAAATAGCCATCTACTTTTGCTATGACACGTTTAAGTAAATCTGATGGCTTTTTCACCTCTTTCCATTTTTTTATGCATGCACCCGGATAGTTCATTGCCTGTAAGATCATCTCCCTCTCAAACTCATTCCGCAACTCCCTGTCAGATGCATTCCGGAATAATGGCTCCAAAACATGCAAGAAGTGTGCAATAGCCTCGCCATCAAAAAATGGCTTTCTGATAAATTCCCACAGTGCCAGGCGCAACTCAGTATTTGATATTTGCTTCACTACTTCATCGGATATTGTTTCGACCTTGATCTGCTCAAAGAGAATATTTCCCAGTCTTCTGATGGTATTGCTCTTAGAGAAAAGGCAATCCGTTATAAACTGCAACATACCAACTCTGTCTATTTTTGAGACCAAATGCTCAAACTCATGATCTCTGAATAATTCGATCAAAGTCTCGGGATTTTTCTCGGCAATTTGTTTTAGAAGTTCGCCAAAACAGCTCGTATTTTCAAACAGCCGGTGAACCAAATAACGCTCAACTTCTTTCCATATTCCGGTATATTTTTTTTCTATTGGCTGAATGCCAAGGATGAGCTTATTCGACTCAGCAGTATCTATCAACGGCTTGTCTCTCCCCTGGTAATCTCGTAATCGAGATACCATATCCACGACACTGAGCTTTGCGTCTGGTGACAATTCAGGTGATACATGTTTGGTCAACCACTGTAAAACAAAACAGGAAAATTCTTCTCCTATTTGCCCCAAGCAAAGACGTCTCACAACATCAAAGGCTTCCTCCTGTTCTTCTATCGTACCTTTCATTGCTATGTCGAGTACTGAGCGCAATTCGTCAGTGGAAACGCCACCACTTCCAAAGGAAGTTCTCCACGACCGATAGTAGCAAAGTCGCAATTCTGTTTTTGGACTTGCCTTCAGTTCAATATCCCATTTGTTTACTACTGCCTTAGATGTTTTCTCTTCTGCGGATTTTACACGTAGTGCTCCCAGGATAATTGCCGCAAGGTGCAACCTCGTATCATTATCATTGAGTCCATCGTTCATATATTGTTCGAATACGGTCAAACCAGCAGAGGGAAAATTGAAAGCATAGTTTTCAATTCCTTTAAAAAAACCACCACCTGCTAAATCTCCCCTCACTGCGTCTCCAAGTCTTAAAAACCAATCGGAAGCAAATACTGCGGGAACTTCTACATACGCCAAAAACGTCGGTAATGCACTAACG
>JAPPMR010000790.1:0-3466 GCA_028818995.1 Candidatus Poribacteria bacterium
CTGCCGGATTCCAAAACGCAGCAGTCTGCTCACCTACCACAGCGGTCTGCGCCTCACCCATCGCAGCAGCACGCGCACCAACCCCCTCGCGCAGCAACACAAAACCAGCCTTGCGTGCCGCAGTACTGGCCTCAGTGGAAAACAGACAAAATGTCGCAATAAAAATACCGAAAACAACACGCTTCACAAAAACCTCCTGCATATGTGTAATACCCAAAACCCAGTGCATTTTACAAGAGTAAGCAAACGGGCAAAATGTGTCAACCACCCATTATTAAAATGAACCGTCCCAAGCGCGTAATTGACAGGACCTTATTTCCTAACTACATTTGTTATGGCAATCTTTCTCGCACCACAAAAGGAGCTTATCAAAGTGAAAAAAGATGCGACTACCGAAGACCGCAGAGACAAGAGTGGAATGGCTTTACACCTTGTGAAAGAGGCCATAGACGCTCTGCAGGCACGATCACCAAACTCAACAAGCACTGCCGTACGCAAACTGCAAACTGCGGCCTTTCTGGTAGACAATAAGGACCTTGTCGCCTGGTGCGACTTTCAACTCGGGAAGCTAAATCTGTATTTAGCAACAATAGATCAGGACGAAGATCCTAAGGTCTATTTTTCCCGAATACGCAGTCAACTTAAAGAGCGTAAGATACCTTTCACGGTGGAGGAACTAATCCCAAGACTGGACAAGGCAGGTGGTGGTTTCTCCAGCATTGAGTTTATCGAAGATATCCTCAACCAGATGCAGAAAGAGAAACGAGGCAACGATGGAACTCATTACCGGTCACATCTGAGGGAAGTGATCTCCGCTACTGCAAATGCTGCTGCTACTCACGCCAACCGACTCTATGCCAATCTTGCTTTCGGTGAGGTTCCACGGCAACACTTTGATCTGATAAGAGACAGGGTCGATAACCTGCTGTTAGACATCTGTCCAGACGCCATAGAGCAGTTCATGACGGCATACGAGAGGCTTGCTGGTGGCCGAGCAGAAGATTGGTCGCTCGCACTGACGTCCTGTCGGAGAATCATTAAGGCGGTTGCGGACGTGATATATCCTCCCCAAAATGAGAAGGTCGCAGGCCGAGAGGTCGGAGATCAACAGTACATTAACCGCATTTGGGCGTTTTTAGACGAAAATATGGCCTCAAGTTCCGACAAAAACCTGGCAAAAGCCCACATAGACTATCTGGGCTCCTTCATTGAGGAGCTAAACAAGAAGACTTCCAAAGGCGTACACTCAGCTATAAGTCATGAGGAAGCCGTCAGGACTGTTCTTTACACCTATCTCACTCTTGGAGACATTCTTGACTTCACAAGTGAGAGCGTCTCCAAAGCACTCGAAGAAAGGGGCAAACTTAATATCAATAGTGCTTCAATAGAAGAAATGCTGTCAGTGCCTGGAATGACCAACGACATTGCAAAGCAGATTGTGAAACGGCGAGTGAAACAGGCGTTCGCATCTATCGAGGAACTGCAGGAACTCAAGGGTGTCGGCCCCAGCACGGTACAGAAGCTGGGTGTGGCAATGATCGCACTACCTACGACTTGATTCTCACGATAGCGGAGAAAATAGAGGGCAACGTGAAGGTAAACGAAAATCAGTATCTCGAAACCTTTTTGGCACCAGTTAGGCAAAGCAAAAGCTACCGCCCTAAATTTGGTCATGGAAACAAAAAGCAGGGATTTTCCCTGAGTGAATTCAAAACACTTTATGGTTCCGACCCCTTCTATTCATGGGTCGGTCTCGACACAGACCTGATGTATGCTGCCCATCGGGCAGCAGGTGGTATGACTTCTGTATATCGCCAGATAGGTATTGGCTGTGAAAGACTATTCCGCGCAGTACTTATCGACGCGACAGGCTACACAAATGCCGAATTTGCTACATGGTCTTACACCACCCAAACGCTCTCCGGTAGAGCCAAAAAGTTATCTTTGGATGGCAGGTTGGAACTTTCAAAAATTGAGAATCAAACAGTACTGACCAACGTTAAGCAATGGATTAAAAATTATTGCGTGGAACTGAGTGAAGTTTCCGAGCCAACCAACGGTATTGTTTTTGAAATCCGTCAAGGGTACAAGAGCAAGGATTCTAAGCGTCAAAATGCGGATATTGATAACGCAACGGTGGCATGGGCAAACAATTACCTACCTGTGTTTGCAGTTTTTTCTTCACAAATTGATACGGATATTGTTTTGAGATACCGGAATAATCGCTGCGGAATACTCATCGGTACTATCAGTGATAACAATAATACATCCTTATATGCGTTCTGTGAACAGATTTTGGGGTATGACTTAGCGGGTTTCTTCAAACGCCATACAACGACGATAAAAACAGAAATTCACGATGTACTTGAAACGCTACGGAGTGCTGAATAATGGACATGAAATTTGGGCAACGGTCAGACTATACCTTCAAATACAATAAACAACTTGGCAGACATGGATGGCTGCGTTTGACACCCGCCTATTCAGTCAAACTGGTAAAGGAGATCATTGATAACGTTCCAAAAGACTCCTTTATTCTCGACCCGTTTTCTGGTACAGCGACAAGCGGTTTGGTAGCTGCTGAACAGGGATTATCTGCACATTGTCTCGATATAAACCCATTTCTCATTTGGCTTGGAAATGCCAAATGCCGGAACTATTCAAAAGCTGAACTGGAAAGACTAAAAACTGAAAATGATAAAGTCCTTGTGAATTGTAGGAATATTGCAAACAAAGATAATTGGATACCTGAAATACACAATATTACGCGGTGGTGGTGCCAACATACTTTGAAAGTACTTGCGGCACTCCGCAAAGCTCTTGTGATTCAGTTTGGAGAACCCAGAACAGACTGCGTTGCGAACCTTGCATGGATAGCGTTTTGTCGCTTGGTCATTGAAACTTCTGCGGCGGCATTCAACCATGTATCCATGTCTTTCCACGACAAAGTGACAACTTATGAAATTGAACAGATTGAAGTCTTATACAAAAAAATATTAAACGCAATAGTCGAAAGTGCCAGCAAAGACCTTACTGGCTCAGCATCGGTGCATTTTGAGGATTCAAGAAAACCCATTTCAATCGATGACGTGAAGTATTCTTATGTTATCACTTCTCCGCCCTATCCAAACCGCATCAGTTATATTCGTGAACTTCGTCCTTATATGTACTGGACAAAATTTCTCGATTCGGCTCGAGAAGCCGGTGAATTGGATTGGAAAGCGATTGGTGGAACATGGGGGGTTGCAACCAGTAGGCTTCAAGATTGGAAATCGAATGGACTTGAACTTCCAAAATCATTGAACCCCGTTGTGTTGCAAATTTTGGAAACAAAGGAAAAGAATGCCATACTGATGGCGAACTATGTCTGGAAATATTTCCATGATATGCACCTTCACTTTCAAAATTTGCGAAAAAGCCTGAATAAAGGCGCAGTTCTTTCATATATTGTTGGCAATTCCAGTTT
>JAPPMR010000790.1:3476-3849 GCA_028818995.1 Candidatus Poribacteria bacterium
GTTTCTATGGGGTGCCAGTTCACACAGAAAAGCTACTTGAAGACTCACTGAAAAATCTTGGATTCACCAATATAGGAAGTAGAATAGTCAGAAAACGCAACAGCAAAAAAGAGCTTTTTGAATACTGCGTTTATGCCACCTGGAAGGAAAGCAGCAATTACGAACCACAATATTTTTCTGACACCAAGCATTTGGGGCAGCAACTCGCACTTTTTTAGTCATGTGCAGGAGTCATCATGGCACGAGCAGAAACAGGCGACCGCGTATTGGTTTATTACAAGGCAATTCTGGAGGACGGAACGGTAGCCGAAGGTACACCTGAGAATGAACAATTTGAATTTACAGTCGGAGACGAATCTGTAAAAGACATATT
>JAPPMR010000091.1 GCA_028818995.1 Candidatus Poribacteria bacterium
TGCATACCTAAAACCAAATTTCGTGCAGTTCCATATCGTAGGCGCAGCGGGCCACTGGCGTTCGTAGATACAATTCCACCAATAGTACATCGGTCTGCATAAGGCGGATTCAACGGAAGAAATTGTCGAGTTTTTGCCAATTCGGTTTGTAGATCCGCTAAGCGAATACCTGCTTCAACAGTTACCGTCAAGTCTGCTGGTTCGTATTCAATCACCTTGTTTAGATGAGTTGTAGCAAGGACAATATCTGTTTTTGGAGCTAAGTTGCCGATTCCAAGTTTTGTTCCTGACCCAGCAGGTATAACGGACAAATTCTGCTCTGACGCAAAGCGAAGTACATTTTGTAACGCTTGAACGGATGAAGGCATGACAACTATTTTTGGAACAAGACTGTCAAAAGTATAGTCAGAGACTTGCCCCTCTGACAGTATGCCAGACTCACCTACAATATGTCTTAGTTGATCATGCAACGAATTTGAAGTTTCCATATACTTTCATTTCTTTATGAGAATTGACAAGTTTTTGATCCGAAGAATCAGAACTTCTATTCCTTATCCTCTTCTGGATAATCAATTGACCATTTACCTTTGCCATCTCCTGTAGGCGGCTCTTGCCAAAGCGCAAGAAAATTCTCTGGTGCGTTGTGTTCCAATAGGTGTGCCATAAAAAGTTGATGCAATTCGGTAACAAGCGCTGCATTGTCCTCTGCCAAATTATTCGTTGCGATTGGGTCAACTGTCAAATCAAACAATTCAGGGGTGCCGTATTCACCAACGGGTGCGTATCCCCAACGTTCAGTGACAAGGAAGGGTGTTGTCGCTCGTCGCGGCACAGTGCCATCGCGCGAACCGATGTGAGTACCTGTAACCGCATATTCTCTGTGCTGAGAGTCACCAGAAAGAAGCGCATCTGCAAAGGAACGTCCCTCAAAAGGTTTCCGAGGATCAAGGGTGACCCCTGCTAAGTCACACAACGTTGGTAGAATATCCATCGGTTGTGCAATCATATCAAGACGTTGCCCTTGTGGAACATCACCACCAGCAATCATGAACATTTGATGATTAATCTCCGGATAAGTAGGCCAATACCGCGGATCTTCAGAATCAATGTTAGATTTTCCTGTCCTTTCGTGTTCACCGATAGACATGCCGTGGTCTGACATTACGACAACAAGCGTATCATCCCAAATTTCAAGGTCATCAACTTTTTGAATAATCTGTCCGATGTGTCGATCCACAAGTTCAGATTCGCCAGCGTAGTGTGCCCACAGGTTATGCAACTCCGCATCGGTATAAATAGAAGATCGCCCATAATTCGGATGTAGCATTGGCGGTCCAGAATAGGTTGGATCGTAACGTTTGACGATGTATTCGGGGGGATCCCACGGCTCATGCGGATCAAAAAAGTCAACCCAAAGGAAGAAAGGTTCGGAGTGATAGTTCTCCTCTAAAAATCGTATTGCAGTTTGTGATGTCCTGCCGGAAAAAGTCTCTGCTTCGTATTGGTAGTATCGGTTTGTCCAGCGGTGGGTATTGGGCAACGTGTTTCCTTGAAACGAAGGATTCGGACGTGTCTTTTCATCCGGCATAATAGTCTGTATTTCATCATTCAGATGAAGCAGCGGTTTATCACCCTCTTGTCCGCGATGTTGGAAAGCAGCCTGGAATCCTTGCTGGAATCGAGCATTGAACAGATGCGGACAATCGCAAATAAGTTGCGTTGCGTATCCTTGTCCGCCTAAAAGTTGTGCGATATGATTTGGACCGCTCTGATCAATTGGTTGCCATCCGTAATGAGGCCATCCCAATGTGCCAGTCGCAACATCGGTCCGGTGTGGAATAGTGGGAAAACTGCTCATATAGAATTTGTCTATAGCAGTTGCACGTTCCGCCTCAAATTTATCAAGCATCGGTGTGCGGATAGGCTTTTCTGCTCGTTCACCGAGGTTGTCATAGCGGAACGTATCGGTAATTAGTAATACGATGTTTTTCATGGTTTGTCCTTATTATAGTGAATTGTGAAATATGTTGACACATTTCTGTAGGAGCGATCTCCGAATCGCGACGAAACTACTGTTAGTCGGGAATCGGAGTTCCCTCCTACAATTCAAAGCATCAAGTTAATTCTAAAATCCACTACAGTTTTTTATCTTCAAACCTCTTGTCGCGATGTTCTTAACAACAATACTGTAATCAATAACAACGGTATAATGATAGATATAGAGATAACAAGAGAAATCTGTGTTCCAATTAGGCACGGAAAAAAGAGAATTGAACCTATCATTGATCCCTTTAACGCAAAATAACCGTTTTTCTCGTTCGGTTGCAGATAGAGCGGGATACGGGTTATTACCGCCGCAAGCATCCCCAGAATTACCCAGACAGCATAGGATTTTTGGGTAAGCGATTCTTCCAACCAGTACGGTAATAGTGCAATCACGAATGCTAATATCGTTGCGGCAGCAGCCAAAAACAGTGCTGGACGAATACCGAGTTGCATGGGTGTCGTTGTGATGCCCTGCTCTCTATCACGTGAAATATCTTTAAATGTAGTTGTTATATGCGTGCCTAAATCATAAAGTGTTGTCGCGCCAAAAGCATACCAGACTAACCGTGGAACACTTCCACTCACAACCAATGCACCAAAAACGTTCAACAGACCAATTCCTAAAGGCAGTGTCAAACTTCCTAAAATGCCTTTAGCCTTGAAAATCGCATTATAGAGATGCGAAATTGCGACTAACGCCATGACCAACAAACCCGCTTTCACATTTAGCAAAAATCCGCAGAGAACACATAGGGCATAGATTATGCTTGCAGGCACTAAAGCTTGCTTAGGTGTTAGCCGATGCGAAGGTAGCGGACGTTCCGGATTTGTCAGGGCATCTGTTTCACGGTGGAAATAGTCGTTTTTTATCATCCCTGCAAAGTAGCCGAACATCGCGATAATCAGTGCAGCTACAACACGCCACGTCAATTGTCCTTCACTTGCGATGAGTGCCCCTGGAAGTGTCGCGACAATTGGAATTGCAAAAAGTGGATAACGGATGAGCTCAAGATACGCTTTGAAATGACTCATTTTGTTTAAAAACTATCGCTCGGTACGCCAGCCTCTGAGACAGGCGAATTTCTCGGATCGAATACTTCATCAACACCATAAAACTGCTCGCTCTGTGTGCCGATACTCAGTTCAGTGACGTTGGGTCCCACCAGTTTGTTTCCACTGATATAATTGTCTCTGAGTCTCCCACCGTCATACACTGCCCATCCACTGTTCAACGTAATATTGTTAGAAACGATCTCCGGTGAAGAGGTCGAATAACAGATGATGGCATATTCATAGTTTGATCGGATGTTGTTATGTTGGATACGCGGGCGTGAATCGTCTTCACATACAAGTCCATTTCGGTTGGCATTGAACTCGTTATATTCTACTTCTGGTGCGGCGGCACCCCGAAATTGAGCACCAGTTCCATTTCTATTGAATTCGTTGGCAGTAATAGCAGGATTGGTATTCTCACATAGTACACCGATTTTGTTTTCACTGAATAGACATCTTTCTATTTGGACAGTATCTGTCTCACATATTATAGCGTAAGTGGCATGCTGGATGCGACAGTACGTGAGTCGGCTATTTGGACTCCCTGATTCAATTTTTATGCCCTGCCAATCTCCTGCTTTTGGCGGTGCTGCGGTTGTTGCTTGCGTTGAAGATTCAGTTGACATCGTAATTTGCTGTTTTAGCATATCTCTTGTGAACGTTTGTGACGTTGCGTTCTGTGGGTTAGTTTCAGTTTTCGCTTCCGATTGTTTGCCTAAAGAGCCAAAGACTATCAT
>JAPPMR010000423.1 GCA_028818995.1 Candidatus Poribacteria bacterium
GTACATCTTCGCATACCCGCGATTGTAGTATGTCGGGACTATCCCAACGTACGTCCGACTATACGTAGGGTTTAACGCTATGCCTTTATTGAATGTTGCTATTGCGTTGGCATAGTCTCCTGCAGAGAATGCCTTGTGTGCTTCACCAAGGACAACATAGGCACGCACAGAGCCCCTCTGTTCCCACTGGCCGACAGATTCCGGTGTTCCTGACCCGACGAGTAATATTTTCAGGGCGTTTGATACAATCGCATAACCCGAAAAACCAGAACCACCGACATTCATTCCGATGACCTCACCCTCAGTATTCAACATGGGTCCACCGCTGCTGCCCGGAACGATATGGGGTGTCACCTCAATGCATGTGCCGCTCCCCTGTAAAGAATCCACACTATTCTTCACAACATTGTATCTATCCAAGGAATATCCCACAGAAAAAACAGTATCGCCTCTTCTCACTGCCTCACTGTTGCCGAGGGCGAGCGGCACTCCCTCACCAGATACCTTAAGGACAACGAGGTCGTTTTGGGCATCATAAGCGATAACCCCTTGAATCGCATAATCTGTGTCTCCGCTTCTCACGCGTAAGGTATCAAGATCAGCCCTGGTAACAACGTGAATGGCCGTGGCAATCTTGTTAGGTGCCACGAAAAAGCCGCTACCTTGAGGCCCCTCACTGTCAATCACTTGCACAATAGACTTTCTGACTTTTTCCGCGTCCAAACCTTCGGCGACACCCAGAGGAATACTCGGCCCTAACGGAATGCGGCGCGGCACCTTGTAGAGTGCGTGTAGCCTGATATTTTTTTGCTCTCCCAGGTCAGCACGGAGAAAGCGGGTTTCGGGAACTTGTTCCTGAGGGGCTATCGCACAGGAAAGAATAACTCCAAAAGCAAAGCAAAGCAGTAAACATGTATGTATCCATTTCATCTGTGGATTCGCTCCTTTTGCGAAACGTGAGTTGAACTCAGAAAAGCCCAGCCGGTTCATTACCAATTTATAGTAAAGTTTAGAATTAGCAATACATGTTTAAACTTGCTTAAAAGGGAGAGTTGTCAGTTCTAGTGGCGTTATCATTACGGAGAGCCCGCTGACACGTTCAAAAGTTTCAAAAGTGTGGCGGACTCTCATCGTTTTTTCTCCCCTGTAAGCGGGGAACACGGAACAGATGTCTTTTCCAAGTTAGTCTCCAGAAAAATATGGCGTGTTTAAGTCAACATTCTTAGGCAATGTTGTCCCTCTTGCCTCCCTTGCGTTTTCTACCGGAGATGTACGCTCATTCACAGTTGATACGTTTTTCCTCTTGTGCATAGTAACGTTCAATCCGGTTGCGTCTTTTATGACGGCTTCTCCCTCTTCTGGAGAGAGATCACCCGCATCAATAGCAGATTGTATGAGGGGGGGACGCGTCTCTTGGAGGAGTTTGATGTTCTCTATTTCTTTTGCTTTATCCTGTATAGCAACGTTGAATGCTGCGAACACTTCTTCATCGTATCCATATATACTGGCAGAGAGTTTGAGTATCTCCTTAGCGACTGCTATAGGTTCATAGTTGAGATATTTATCTATCTCCGCTGCGTCACTATAGTCCAGTGTGAGTGCCATGTCATCTGCGGCATGTAAAATTTTAGACTTGGCTATCAACTTTGGAATATCAGGGTTGGGCCCCAATTTATCAATGAGTGCCGCTTCTAATAAATCAAACTTTTCTTCAAAATTCGGGACATTTGTTTGACTCAGTTCGAGAGCTAAATCATTTAGATCATCAATTGTCAAGCCCCCATAACGTTCTGATTCGTTACTGCGTACATCTTCCGTATTTTCGTCCGCATGGGTGTGACTTCCTGATCCATGGGCGTGACTTCCTGCATGGTTACATCCCACGTGCTTGCTGCTGGCACCTACTGAGGTTTGTTTTTTTTCTTCCTTTTCTTCCTGAACGTCTTCAGGTTCAGAGGTGAAAGAGGTATCTTCAGGTTCAGAGGTGGAAGAGGTATCTTCAGGTTCAGAGATGGAAGAAATTGGCTCGGTAAATGAAACCGAGGATAGCGATGCATCGATGGGTTGTGTAGTTGGTACTCCTTGCAAACTTGCCACAAACTTCTGTGTATCATGCCGTATGTATAAATAGAGGCTGACACTCAGCAACACAATCAAAATACCAACTATCACGGTAGTACGGGGAGAAATTTCTTTCTGAGAATTCATTGTGTAAAGACCTCCTGTGCATATTTCACCTTCACAGTCACCAGAAGTGTGACCGCGAAGGTGTAATATTTTTTGAGAAAAATACTAACAGTTACATGGCGAATAGCAGTTACAAATGTTCATTCCAGAATGATCGGCATTACAACCACTCGAAACGCCTTTATGGTACACTGCGTGCCCTATCCCCCCCCATCCCTGCTCTGGGTAGTGCCAGTGATTTCTCGATTCACGGGTAGCTTCCGCTCCCGAGACTATGTAACTCATATAAAAAGCAACAGCAAATATTACCACAAGAAGGATTGTGACAACACCTGAAACCTTCCTATTTTTCAAAAAGGACATTAGGTTTCTCCTTATAAGTTTTTTACTTTCGTATTTGAGAGTGCTTTCGGAAGGCAAAAAGAAATGAAAGTATTTTTGCGATCTTTGGCAATCCCTTGTTGTATAAGGTGCTAACCTAAAAGTCTCACAAAATCAAACGCGTTTATGCTACAATTAGGCTAACGCTGTCATAGACTGGTTATGGCAGGGTTCTCCGCGCCGACCGGTGTCACTACCACCCTCGGCGCACCCTCAAAAAATAGGAGACTGCCACATACAAAACTATTTCGTCACATTATATGAAATAAAGACGAAAATAGCCAATAACGATTTATTCGATTACTCACCCCCTCCATTTAAGAAATAATAGATATCAGAATAATGCTTTTTTAGCCACTTCTTAAATTCCACTAACGCCCGATGATACTGAACCTTATTTGAAAAACCTGTGAAGGGGAGCCCTATATCGCTGAAAGAGGACATTTCCCGCTTGTTCATCGCCTTGCTGATAGCGTTGCAAAAGCTGTACATCACTATATTTTTTATAATCGGTTAGCATTTAGAGCTACCCTTTCCTAATTAAGTGTAAAAATTGGGTAAAAAGGTTACAAAAAAATAATTCCGTCTTCCCAATTCGGTCATCAGGGCTTACACAGATTAGGGAACTCACTTTGATAGGATCCACTATTTTCAAGGGATCAACCGCCCTAATCTGCTTATTATTACGAGGAAAGCGAGAAGCACCACTACACTTCCAGTTCCTTCCAATCTTCCAGTCTTCCAACCTCACAAGTGAACGACAGAATTTTGTGTAAATCCTATGAGGTTATGAGATTTAAATGTGAGTTCGGTGTCCGGTTAAGTACAAACTATCGCCTTATGCTCTTAAAGACTCCATTTTTAAGTCGATTTCGTGCATAAAATGCAAAAAATGTCATAAATGATGAAAAAAGTCGGAATTCAGCAAAAATCCGTGATTCAGACAACTATTGACAAAATATTTACACACCCCTACCAGGGTTATTTAGTTTTACGTTTTTCGTGCGTTTCAGATAGGATGCCGGATTGGGGGACCCAACCCCTACGTGGACATAGAATATTGCACAGACTAACAGCCTATGCTACAGTGAGAAAACTAAATCGCTCTGTACCCCTACCCATTTTTACTTGACATTTAATAATCTAATCGGGTAAAATAGTTAAAGGATATTTAGCAAAAACATGTATAGAAAAAGGAAATTTTTATGACAAACAAGCAACCGTTTATCACTGCCGTACAGGATGGCGATGTGGATACAGTCAAGC
>JAPPMR010000217.1 GCA_028818995.1 Candidatus Poribacteria bacterium
GAATCCTCCAATCAGATAGTGACAACATTTGATCCGTTTTCTCCAGTACTGAAACCAATTAAGGCAGATTTGGAAACCTTTGATCTGCTTCCGGGACTCAACCTCACATATCGGTTAACGGAACGGATGAATTTACGGGCTGCCTTGTCGCGGACAGTCACGCGTCCTGACTTTCGAGAACTTGCCCCGTTTGAATTTACAGACTTTGTTGGTGGGAGAACCATTCTTGGAAATCCTGATTTAGAAAGTACACTAATTAACAATTACGACTTCCGTTGGGAAGTTTTTCCAAATACCAGCGGTGGCGGTGTTGTGGCAGTAAGTGTTTTTTACAAACGGTTTCAAAAACCGATTGAACAGATTATCCAACCCCAAGCAGAAGTTCGCATTACTTATGAAAACGCAGAAGCAGCAGACAACTACGGGTTAGAATTTGAAGCGCGTCAAAACTTAGGTGTTCTCTCCTCAAAATTGGGTGCTTTTTCAATTAACACAAACGCTGCATTTATTGCGTCCAGAGTCGTACTCCCCGGAGATGTTGGTATTCAAACCTCCTCCGAACGCCCTTTGCAAGGACAGTGTCCATACATTATCAATCTTTCAGTAGGATATGAAGAGCCGAACTGGGGAATTTCAAGTTCGGTTGCATACAACATTTATGGACGACGACTCTCTGATGTGGGGAACCATGGTGCACCAGATGTATTTGAACAACCCCGTGGACAGTTAGATATGAGTTTTAGTCGCACAGTGGCGGATACGTATAAATTTAGTTTTTCCGCTAAAAACCTGCTTGATCCATCTGTTCACTTTAAACAGGGTGACGAGACTTCTGTCAGTTACAAAATTGGCAGATCGTTTTCTTTTGGGATAAGTTATAACCTATAATCACGCTAACAACTTATGAAAGTTCATCAGACATTTTTCCTGATGTTGCGAATTAGCGCAGAGATAATTAAGTGCCGATAAAAAGTCATAACCTCGTCAGCATTTTGTAACAATTAATGTGTAGTATTAAACATGACAGAAATTGATAACAGCAACTTCCAATCAATGGATTGTAGTCGCAATGAACAAGTCCATTCATTATAGTGAGTGAAATTTAAAATAAAGGAGTATTGCTAAACTAATGTCAAATATTGTGTCAACTTTAAGTTCGGCTTGGACTCAGGGTAAATTTACATGGTTGTTTCAGTTAATGATCGTTTTTACAGTCGGATTAACCTTAGCTTTTGTCGGATGTGGCGAAGATGATGACACCGAACCTGATCTTATAGCTGAAGAAACCATTTTCGTTGATGGACGTGAAGTGGTTATCCTACAAGGCAAACTCACAGAAGATAGAACACTTTCTTCGGATTCTGATTATCTGTTGCGCGGTGCCGTATTTGTTGAAGATGGTACTACGCTAACAATTGAACCCGGTGTTACAATTTACGGAGAACAAGCACAAAACGGCACCCTGATTGTTGCACAAGGCGGAAAGATTATGGCAGAAGGCACAGTCGATGCACCCATCGTTATGACAAGCGATGCAGAAATTGGACAACGCGCACGTGGACAATGGGGCGGTTTGATTATCAACGGTAGAGCACCTACGAACCAGGGTGTCACCGCTGGTGAAGGTGACACAGGAGATTTCGGTGGAAACAATCCTGCTGATAACAGTGGTGTGCTACGTTATGTCCGTGTTGAATACGCTGGTATCGAATTTAGTCCCGACAACGAATTGAACGGTATCGCCTTACAAGGTGTCGGTTCTGGCACAGTTATTGAATACGTCCAGGTACACATGAACCAAGACGATGGAATTGAAATGTTTGGAGGCACTGTTAATCTTAAGTACGTGCTTGTCACTGGCGCTCGGGACGATTCGTTTGACTGGACCGACGGTTGGACAGGCAAGGGGCAATTCTGGATTGCACAGCAGTACGGCGATGACGCAGATAACGGTTTTGAAAATGACAATAGCAATAAAAATAACGAAGCGATTCCGCGTTCTGCACCAACTATATTTAATGTAACACTCGTTGGTGATCCTACTGAAGGAGAGAAAAGTGACAACGGCATGCTGATTAGAGAAGGTGCCGCAGGTATATACGCGAATTTCATCGTCACAGGCTTTAAGAAAGTTGGACTTGATATTAATACACCGTCTTCACACAAGCAAGCAAATGACGGTAAATTGGTTGTTAAAAACAGCATCTTTTTCTCCAATGGCAAAGGCAACTTCGGCGATGAAAAAGATGATGACGGTTTCGATGAAGCAGCATGGGCAAAAGGGCTTGGTAATGTTGAAACTGACCCGAATCTTTCAGACCCGTTCAACAAGGATAATCCGAACTTCACACCCGGTACAGGTACCGCTTCCGTGACACCAGCAAAACCAACAGACGCGTTCTTCGACCAGGTTACCTTCATCGGTGGCGTAGATCCTGCTAATGATTGGACAAAAGGTTGGACAACGAGTGCACGGAACTAAACAGTGTAGTACTACAATCTCTGCTGGGTGCTACCTCTCTTACATTGCGATTGCAGTTCTGCTGTTTAGCAGTAGTTTGATGGGGTGTCAGCACCAAGTATGGGAAAACAGTCTCGACTCGCCAGACCAAATTGGTCTGGCAGTCGTTGACGCTTTAAATCGGAAAGATTCTGCATCCATAAACATAGGCAAAATGCCTTTTCCAAAATCTGGGAGGACTAAACTTAATGGGTTACGCACTCTCTAATCACATTTCTGGTAAACGGAGAAGAAAGCGTTACAAAAGAAAAATAACAATGACTGATAGCATCGGTGTTAAACCGCCGAACGTTGCGAGAAGAATGGCATCTGAAAAATCTTCCGAAGTTTCAATCACATTTGTTGATGCGCAACGGGAAAATCGTCAAGCAACCAATAAATGGAAAGTAAAAGCAAGGAAATTCGCGTTTGGGACTGCAATAGGTCTTCACGCTGTCGCCATTATCTTCTTTGCTGTCTGGTTTGTTAAAAAGACAGTTTTACAGATGAACGTTGATAAGGTTCAAGGTATTGTTGTGAAAGCACCGAAAGCTCCGACTAAACGCGTCATTCCCCCACGTCGTGCCCAGAAAGTGGTAAAACCGAAAGCCGTTGAAGTACCGGCACCGAAGTACAATGAGATAACACCAAATACGAACATTTCAGTGGGACCTGCAGATTTCACTATTCCAATGACTGACCTTCCGACTGATAAGACGATGGGATTCACGGCATTGCAAAGCAGAAAAGGCACAATGGAACAAACCCGACAAGTTAAGATTGTCTCCACAGTTCCTAAGTTTGAGTTGCCTAAGTTTGAAAATACAGGACTAACAACGGCAATGAATATGGAAACAAGTTTAGTTTCTATGGATTTTAATGTTTCGATGGATCTTGGTCTGTCTGCTGCAAAATTTGATGATACAAAGCAGTCGTTCACCGAATTTTTGAGGCAAGTCCGTGAACGTATTAAAGAGGTTCAACGTTTTCCACCAAACGTTCGAAATTTAGAAAAAGGTTCTTCAACAACGATCCGTTTTACACTTCTTAGAGATGGCACCATTCGAGACTCGAAGGTTGCAAGTTCCTCTGGTTCACATGTGTTAGATAACGCTGCCCTCGCGGCTGTCCAAAATGCTGAACCTTATCCTCCGTTCCCTGAAGGACAATCAGGGAACAGTATAAGGCTTGAACTACCGATTGTCTTTGAATTGGTTAATTAATCGTCTTGAATAGATGGTATAGATAACGTGAGTTCAGTATAAGCAACTTTCGGAATCGACAGAATATGTCGCCTAAAACTATTGTTATTTTGTATACTTACAATAAT
>JAPPMR010000851.1:0-2152 GCA_028818995.1 Candidatus Poribacteria bacterium
GATTGAGAGAATTCAAAATCAGATTCAGCAGGAAGCAGAATCGGCAGAAGAAGAGATCCGAAGGTTACATGATGGTTTGGAAGAACATCGGAGAACTGTTGAAGAACAGATTCAGAAACTTCAAGAAGAGTCAGAAGAATACGCTCGTAAAATTGAAGAAGATGTTGAAAAAAATCAAGAACGACTTGAACAAGCCAGAGAAAACGCCGAACAGCAGATTGAAAGAATTCACGAACAGATTGAACAAAACGCTGAAGCGGCGGAAGAACAGATTGAAAGAATTCAGGAAAAAGCAGAGGAATACCGAGACAATTCGGATGAACGAATAGAAAGAATTCGTGAACGGGTTGAAGAACTTAAAGATGCTGCTGAAAACCATTCAGAAAGAGTTCATATTGAAACCCATAGATCTTTTGAACAACCCACCGCACCCAATAGAGTGCAATCATTGATAGGACGTTTTGATAAGCAGTACAACGAACGGCATGCAGCGACTACAATAAGCAACTCTTATGTGATGAACGGTGTTGAAGTTTTGAAATATGGTGGGAAATTACTGCCACTCTCCGAAGTGGATGAACATTATCCACGTAGCGAATGGCTCCAAATATTTCTTGATAAAAATATCACTATAGAAGATCTTGATGATTATTGCCGTTGTCTCAATGCTCGCGATATGTTGATGCGGATTCAAAGGAAACCCGAAGTTTGGACCTCCGGACTGTTTGATATTCCGTCCACAGAAAATTGGGAAACCTATCAAGAAGCGTATATCAATCAGTTGGTAGACCCTGACAATACACCACATGTATAATTCCAGAGGTTAGTCGTAAAGTTTCGTAGGTCGGGTAGAGTTTACGAAACCCGACACGTAGGATTAGATAGGGTTTCCATTTCGGGTTTGCTAACGCTCTACCTGACCTACAGTTTATTTTGACAATTTGTCAATTAGAAATGGTATTAGTCGTAAAGCCATCTTAAGCACAAAGGATGACCTAAACGCAGATTCATTGCTATAGGTCATCCCTTTAGAATTATATGTATCTGATTCGACTGATGATGTTTAGTCCAATCTATTTTTGCGCCTTCAATTTCCCCCACGTTGTTACAAGAGAATCAGCAGGTTCAACAGGATAGGTTTTATTGTCCCAATCAAGCGAAAGCACGGTATCCTTCATCGTAATCAAAATAGGTTCAGGTTCGCCGCCTGTCGCAGGAATAACGAAGTTACCACGTGAACGAAATAATTCAATGTTTACGAGTTCCTTGTGCGTATAAGAACTATATGCGATGAACTTCCCGTTAGGAGACCAGGAATCAACACCATAGATATAATCCTTTTTTACGTGAACAATTTCCGGTTCTGCATTGGGTTGCACGGAGATGACTGCAATAGCCGTTGTCCACAACTTGCCATTTCGGGCAAGAACGGTACTATAAGCAATCTGTTTTCCATTGGGTGAAAAAACAGGGTTATATGCATCTTTTTCAGTTATGCGAAAGACATCCTTTGTTGCAACATCCAAAAGATATAACCCGTCATGTGTAGTAAAAGCAATGTGCTTTCCATCAGGAGACCATTCTATATCAAATAGATTAGAATCCCATTCCATAGCATCAAAGAGGAGTTCAATTTTGGGTTCAGGTTTGGCAAGTTCTTCGTTTCGGATGAGTCTTATCCCTGGGCGCCTTATAAAGGCAACATCGCCGTTTTTCGAAATATCTGCGTCTACGAAATCAGTAATTCTCCCAAGGGTAAGGTCCTTTGCCTTTCTCCCCGGGTGTTGGCGGTCCAATAGAAAAAGTTCAAAACCAGAAAAGGCTTGGATATTATTACCTTCAAATATCGCTTTGCCGGCAACAACAAGCACATAATTTCCATCTTCCTGTACTTCAATTTTATCAATATCAGAAAACGCCTGGCGAAAAAGTTTACGGGCGGTGGTCCCTTCCGCGTTGGAAATCCAAATTTCACCATCTGAGACAGGGTGAACAAAGATAATTTCTCCTGTCGGAGCAGCGCTAAGCGATGTTAACACGAGAAACAAACTTATGCAGAAAAGACATAGACAACCGTAAGTTTGAAATATACTATTCATTTTGACCTCCCTTGCCTGTATCGCTTTTTAATTTTCCCCATGTCGTAGTCAAC
>JAPPMR010000851.1:2162-3829 GCA_028818995.1 Candidatus Poribacteria bacterium
GATAAGTGGAAATGATTCCTTCGTCCATTCCCAAACTCGGACACCTCCTTCAAAATTTCTAAAAATAGGTCGAATTTTTCCATCTTCAACCGACACAGCGAAATTTAAATATTCCCAAACACCTCTCTGCTTATCCAGTTTGTCCTCAACTAATGCATAAGCAATTGACTTTCCATCCGGTGTCCACGTGAGATATTTTAGAAATAGGTCGGTTTTTGTCTTTTCAAGGACCTTTACATTCTGTGGATCCTGAAGAGAAATTACGCCAACTTCCCAAACCCATTTTTGATTATTTTCTTTTGGTGTATAAACATAAAATGCTAACTTTGTTCCATCGGGTGAGAAAGTAGGGCGTAACCCGTAATCAAGTATCTGTGTCACCTCTTTTGTAAAAGTATCAAGAAGAAAAATCCCCTCCTTATTAGAAAACGCAACATCTTTCCCATTTGGTGACCAGTCTACATACCCTGCGGGTCCATCAAAAAGTTTTTCCGCCTTTGGAATTGGTTCATGAATCTCGTGATTTGGTATAAGATAGATACCATCAGAATAATCAAAATAGATAGAATTTGCAAATACAACATCTCCGTTAGGTGAAATTGCTGCATCTGAAACAAAACCGAACCGTCCATAAGTTAAATCCTTTCTGCCTTTGTTCAATTGTTTTGTATCAAAAAGATATGCATCAAATCCAGTTTCATTTCCTACACCCTCACCAACACATAGGATGTATCTGTCGCCTTTTAGTATTGAAATCTCTTGGACAAGAACCGGTGGGCTAAACAACTTGCGAGCATTGTTCCCATTGACATTGCTAATTCGTATCTCAATTTTTCTATTCTGAGGATTTAATGATGCATAGATTATTTCTTCTGCAGGAACAGGATTTACTATGAATATACTACAAAAAAGAAAAAGACTTAAACACAATATTCTCTGGGAATTTGAGATAAAATGTGTCATAACGTGTCTCCATTTTAGGGTTGTGTAAAAATAAGAGATTTTCCCTAAATAATGTTTCAGAGGCTTAAAGCAAATCTGCGATACCGTGTGTTACCATTCAGTGTAATTGCAAAAAATATGCTAACATATTTTTAAGGTAAAGTCAATTGGAAAAACATCTATAATTCGTAAAATTTATCTTGCAAGTGTAACAGATATATAGCATAATTAATACAACTTGAGATAACATATTTGTTGATGAATCGCAAGCGAAGTGCCCCTTGCAAACTGTACAAGAAGGTGAAAAGATGGTTAGCCGCAAAGACATTCAAGCCACATGCGATGACATTGTGCGTGAATTTGCGCCGCTGCAGGTTATTCTTTTTGGGTCGTATGCGTATGGTACGCCTTCCGAATATTCAGATGTTGATCTGTTAGTCGTGATGCCAGTGGAGAAATCGGAAACGCGTCAGCAAGCATCAGAAATTCGAAAACGTATTCCGCGCCGATTCAGTATGGACCTTATCGTGCGTTCACCTGAAGAGATTGCTTACCGTATTACACATAATGATTGGTTTTTACTTGAGGTGACTGAAAAAGGGGAAGTGCTTTATGAATCTGATAATTTTTATATTAAACCCTATAAAAGAAAGAATACCGAAATGAATCCTTTATAGTGGAATCCATAATTACTTATACATTTTTATGATTTCATCAATTGACGC
>JAPPMR010000672.1 GCA_028818995.1 Candidatus Poribacteria bacterium
CAGTCCTGATGGACAAACACTTGCAACCAGTGGCTACAAAGGTATCGTGTTATGGAGCACAAATACAGGTGAACTCAAACATAGATTAGATAATACTGGAAATACCTTCCGACTTGATTTTAATGCTAATGGAAAGATACTCGCAAGTAGCAAAGGTAAAGACACGCTGTTTTGGAATACTGAAACAGGTAAAATCAGTCTGAAATTCAAGGATACAAGTGAGAGAACATTTTTAGCTTTCTCACCTGATGGGAAATCGTTTGCTACCGTTGGAAAAGACTACTATACAGTTCAACTGTGGGACGTACACACTGGTAAACTAAAAAATACATTTGAGGGAGCACCGGTATATAGGGATGTAATTTTAACCAATGAGGATGGATCACGTAAAAAAGTCAAAAAACCTACAAATCGAGTGAAGTATTTTGCATTCAGTCCAGATGGAAATACCCTCGCTGTCTCCTATTTGAATCAGGAGTTAGTATTATGGAATGTTCTCACTGGACAGCGTGAAACAACTCTTGAAGGATTAAGGAATGTATATCATCTGTTGTTCAGTCCTGATGGACACACCCTAATTGCAATGAAGAACGCCAACATATATTTATGTGATATAGATACAGAAAACACCAAAAAATCTGAATTGAAACACATAATTACAGAACATTATACTGAGGTAAAATCAATCGCACTCAGTCCTAATGGTCAAAACATCGCAAGTGGACATGAACGGTCCCTTCAAGTATGGGATCTTGCGACTGGTAAACAGAAAAAACCTAACATTCAAATGCATTATCTACAAGGAATCCATCCTTTGGTTTATTCACCAGATGGAAAAATCCTTGCAGGATATAATCCACTTTCGCTATCAATTATAATCTTGTGGGATACTATCTCTGGGCATCAAATCACAGTTTTCAAAGCAGGTGGCAAGAGTTCTCGGAATGGAAATATCGTATACCACACTGGACACATTGCCTTTAGTCCAGATGGAAAAACGCTTGCAAATAGTAGCAAGGACAATAGAGTCCGGTTGTGGGATGTCAAATCAATAATAAGTGATTCGCTAATAGGTAGAATTCACCGAACTATCTTTGGCAATCAGTTGCATGATTCTAAAGGACATACGGACAAGATTCAGGTGGTGGCATTTAGTCCAAATGGACGCATACTCGCAAGCGGAAGTGATGACAAAACTATCTGCTTGTGGAATGTGCGCACCCGAAAACTTAAAACCACCCTTAATTATACGGATGATTTTGGCTCACGTGCCAAACTCAATTCGCTTGAGTTTAGTCCAGATGGCAAAATACTTGCAAGCGGCAACTCGGATGGTGTAATTGACTTATGGAATGCTGTCACAACTGAATATAAAGGCACTCTCAGAAACAGAAACCCACGGGGATCTACCTTCCTTACTTTTAGCACTGATAGTAGGACCCTCGCAAGTGGAGTGGCGAATGAAATTACCCTCTGGGATATGCAAACACTGCAACCAAAATCAACATTTACGTTAGAAGGGGCTGAAGGATTTGTTCAATCCATTAAGTTCAGTCATGATGGTAGAACACTTGTGAGTGGAAATGCGGATGGAACAATACTCATCTGGAATGTCAAACCCTAAAGAGCACATAAAAAACCGTCCCAGTGATGGAACGGTTTTACAAATTGAATTGTTCATCTTATGCAGAATATGGACGAAAACCTCGCACCATCAAACCACGATCACTATTAGATTTCTTCGCCTCTTCTGCTGCCGCAGCCCGCTTCTCCGCCTCCGCTCGATTTGTAGTTGTTGTCCCACCAATTATCACAAAGTCATCTGTTCGACGGTAACGATTGATGAAAACCGGACGCGGTTTGTCCGACATATTCTGTTTTGAACCGTGAACCGTTTTGACGTTAAAGAAAATTGAATCACCAGCTTTACCAATAACAGGGAGTGCACTTTCCCACGGCCACTCATCCTCTTCCAAACCGAGATGTGAAAAAGTATCTACGTGCTTCAGTTGTCCGAGTCGGTGTGACCCCGGCACCACGTATAATGCGCCGTTCACAAGGTCAGTATCCACAACATAGTTCAAAATACCGACAGGTCCCTGATAGCGATGTTCAAAGTAAGCAGAATCTTGATGTAGGTGCTTCGGATGTCCACCGACAGGCTCTTTATAAAGACACTGTCCATTCCCGAATATTTCAACGTTCGGTCCCAATATCGCCTCAACGATACTTATGGCATTTTCATCAAAAGCGGAGTGGAAAAACGCCGCGCTTGACTGGTAGTTCACTGCCAACACCATAATCTGCTTATCGCGATCATATCCTTGTGGTGCAGGAATGAAAAGCGTACCATTCGGTGTGCGCCATCCTTCAACAATCTGCTGTGCCTCGTCAAGTAGCGATAACGATTCAGCAGCGGCAGACTCAATATCCTCATGGATCGCCTTAATATAGGGATTCATAAGACCCCGTACGACAAGACACCCATGCGCCTCAAAAATGCCAGCAGCCTTTTCAGCATCTAAATCATCTACGGACATTTCAATATCTTCAACTGTTACCTTTTGTTCCTGATTCACGAATATACTCCCTTAAAATCTCTGATAAGCAACGGACAAATTAACCCCACGGAGGGCGGCGTCCCGTTAACTTTTCTAAATACTCAGCCGTTTGACGGACTTCCGCTTCAAGTTTTCTTGCCGCTCTCTGTTTCTGTACTTCTTCTGTCCTATATTGCACACGGTAAGTTCCTTTGTCCACTCGCCGTAAAGCAAACTCACCTGTAACATTATGGTTCACATACCCAAGCATATCATGTAACAACCAATAAACATCAGTAGGTGTAAATTGGAATTCACAATGTTCAGATTTTTCTTTAACCGCCTCAAGCGTTGTCTGAACAAACTCAACGACCTCAGCAAGCGTATAGGATTTATCCTTATCCAAATTTATATGATTCATCTCAACCCTCACAATTTAATGGTAGGCATCCGAGCAGGCTGTGCTTCAAAAGATTGCCCTTTTTCTCCACCGTTGCGCACCTGAATTAACTGTGAAACGATACTTACCGCTATCTCTGGCACAGTTTTGGAATTAATATCCAACCCAATCGGTGCATAAACACGTTGCAGTTTTTCTATCGGTATACCCACCTCCAGCAGATCGTCAAATATCAGTTTTATTTTCCTGCGGCTACCGATCAACCCAATGTACCGGGCATCCGATTCAACGACACTATGAAGCGCAGACTCATCGTGCTGATGTCCGCGTGTTACAATAACTACATACGTTAAATGGTTAATCGGATATTTTTGCAGCTCTTCTGCAATATCACCGATGATAATTTCGTCTGCCTCAGGTAACCGCTCAGTTGACGCAAAATCTGCACGGTCATCAATAATAGCAATATCAAAATCTAACCAACTACCGAGATGGCAAAGTGCTTGACCGACGTGTCCTGCCCCTGCAATAAGCAGAGTCGGTCTCGGCTGAAGCGGTTCAAGAAAAACTGACGTAGTTTCATTCTGTTGTAACATACCTACACGGTTTTCCTCAAGAATAGTGGAAATTTGGCTCTCCACATCCGCTTCTAAATCCGAATTGCCTAATGTGCCGATCCGTTCACCGTTAGTCGCAAAAATCATCTTCATGCCGACATTTACATTTTGCTGTTCACTTTCTACAACTGTTGCGCAAATGAGTGGTACTTTCTCCGCGTTCAGTTCCTGTAGGCGAGTAAACATCTCAGCCTCAGCAGGAGTTTGTGGCAAATCAATGAAGATTTTCATATTCCCGCCACAGATAAGACCATCGTCCCAACCATAATCA
>JAPPMR010000051.1 GCA_028818995.1 Candidatus Poribacteria bacterium
TGGCTGGGATCGTCCAGACTTAGTGGAAATTGGTGGAATGGCACTTGAAGGTAGTTTTTTTGCAAATCACTTTTCTCCTGATGCACAATTAAGTGAACTTGGGAATCTATTTGTTAACTTATATACAGAAAAATTTGGGATTGCTCCCAATGGCCCCGCTGCCCTTGGATTTGATTCTACGAATATTGTAATTGAAGCAATGCGAAGATCGACAGATTTGACACCGACAGCAATCCGAGACGAAATAGAAGCAACACAGAACTATAACGGGGCAATGATAGTGTCTCATTTTGATCAAAATCGGTATGCAATCAAGAATTTAGTAATTAACACAGTTAAAGATGGAAAGATACAATTCCATCAGTCTATTACGCCATAATACTTCTTATTATATAATTATAGTGTGAGTTTTCAACACTTCACATACTTTTAAAAGGGGAGATAAACTGATATGAGCAATCAAAACAGAGATGCAGAATATACAATGGGCCGCAGCGAATCCGAAACTGACCGACTGATTGAGCAGTCCGTACTGTACGACGATGTGACGCGGCGTTTTCTACTAAGGAGTGGTATTGCCAAAGGCATGAAAGTGCTTGATGTAGGAAGTGGCGCAGGGGATGTGGCGCTTACACTCGCCGAATTTGTCGGTTCAGAGGGAGCAGTGGTTGGTGTAGATGTTAACGCTGAAATCCTTGAAACGGCGAAAACACGCGCAGACGCTGCAGGATTTACAAACATAGAATTCATTGCAGGTGACACCCGAACTCTTGAACTCCCAAACGATTTTGATGCCGTTGTTGGCAGACTCGTACTGATGTATATGTCGGACCCAGCAGATGCGCTCAAACATTTGGCAACGCACTTACGCCCCGGTGGAATTGCCGCTTTTCAAGAGGTTGATTTTTCACCTTACACTGTTGCTGTACATCCAGATACGCCTTTGATAAACGATTTAATTAAATGGGGACGCACCGTGTTTGAAAAATCAGGCGCGCATGTTGAGATGGGTATGGAACTCTACAAAGCCTTTGTTGATGCTGGTTTGCCCGAACCTGCACTACATTTTGAAGCACCCATGGGCGGTCCCGAAGATTGGCCCGGATTCGCATATCTTGAGAATAGTTTTCGCAGTATCCTGCCGTTGATTGAGGCTTACGAGATTGCAACTGCCGATGAAGTAGATATAGACACGCTCGCAACAAGGATACAAGCAGAAGTCGCTGCATCAAAACGACCAATTATGCTGCCGCCACACGTTACAGCACATGTATCCCTTCCAACGTAATAAGTTTAGCACATGGCAGAAAACCATCCACAGAATTCGCACGCATCAATTCGTGATGCTACCTACACCTTAGGGCGCACCTCACACGAAACAACACGTCTCATTGAACAATCAAAAATCTATGGGGAGTCAACAAGACTGTTTTGTGAACGCGCTGGCATTGAAACAGGAATGCGAGTACTTGAGATCGGTAGTGGTGCAGGCGATGTTGCTTTCATGCTTGCTGAACTTGTTGGCACATCAGGGCAGATTGTCGGCGTTGATATTAACCCAGCAATACTGGAAACGGCGCGTCAACGCGCTTCAGATACAGGTATAAAAAACGTTGAATTCGTAGCGGGTGACGCGCGAACACTTGTTTTTGAAGACAAATTTGACGCGCTTGTTGGTCGGTTTGTGTTGATGTATATGGCTGATCCCGTAGATGCGCTGCAAAAACTCGCCACACATCTAAAACCGGGTGGGATCATCGCGTTTCAGGAACCGGAATACACGCTCTATCCCGCGTACTCACATCCAGATACACCCCTTATGAATCAACTTTATCGGTGGATTTTGGATGTATTCAAACATTCAGGCGCACATCTCAATATGGGAATCGGGTTGTATCGGGCTTTTGTTGAGGTAGGGTTGCCACCGCCAGAGATACATCTCCATGCTCCTATCGGCGCAGCAGCAAATTGGACAGGGTACCGATATATGGTAACTATCTTTCAGAGTCTCCTGCCACTTATTGAAAAATACGGGATTGCCACAGCAGAACAGGTCGGTATAGGGACATTAGGGGAAAGACTTCGTCAAGAAGTGCTTTCGTCAAAACGTCCGTTCTTCTTACCTCTACATGTCACGGCACATTCGCGTTTGATAGCATAGAATCTTAATATGGTGTAAAAATTAGGCACATTAAAACGGTAGGCGCGATTTTAAATCGCGCCTACATGAAGATAATATTTTTCAGATTTTCCGATAAATTAACGATTAGAAGTCTTCAATCTTCCCCATGTAGTCGTCAATTTGCCACGCGCTTCGACAGCCAAGAGATCAGCCATGCTATTGTTCATAATGTTTTGAACTTCTTCATGTGTGAGTCCGCGCTTCCAGACATTTAAGTCATCCATAAGTCCAGTAAAAGGACGTTTATTGTCAATGTTAAAACCGACGCGCGCGCCCTGCCCCCAATCTCCTGCAATTGGAACTGGAAGCCGTGCTTTTTCCTCACCAACTTTGACACCGTTGATATAGAGGTAAGCCATGCCTTCTTCACGACTGAACGTACCAGCGTAATGTACCCATTCCTTTGCCACGTTTTTGCCAGCCTTGATATCAAATAGCGTTTTTCCTGGATTATGCCCACGATTGAGCCAACGATAATTGCCGTCCCCTCGCGCCTCTGGGTGTACAAGCCACGTGCCATCTCCTGCTCTTGCATTGAAAATAGCCATATCAGCGATAGACTCAACGTTGATCCACGCTAAAATGCTCATTCCCTCAGTCGGAATATGTTCAGGATCAACGTTTGCACCGTCCAAATCAAGAAAACTGGTTGCTGCGAAAAGTGCTGCTTTTCCAAACTTACCATCGTCGGATTGCGTAACTTTTCCCATGATTTCACCATCATAACCATGCCCAGATTTTTCTATGACATTTCCACCTTCAAAAACTTCAAAGTCAAAATAAAGTATTAAATCTGGATCTAACACATCAGCGGACAAACTGCTTATTTGAAATATCAATAGCAGACATACAAGAATCACTATACTGCGTTTCATTTGAGAGGCTCCTTTTGTAAAAAATTTAATGGTAGCAATCTCCTGATTGCTATTCCATTGTGTTAAGTATACCATTTATTTTTAATCTTTGCAATTAAAAATGCGCGAAGTTTTTTTCTTGATTATTAAGGCGAATTAAGATAAATTAAATTCAAGAACTTTGGAGAAACAAGAATGAATATTTCCCCTATTGATTGGGCAATTGTTGTCGGTTATATCCTTTTTGCGCTTGGGCTCGGTGTTTATTTTTCTAAACGCGCTGGAAAAAATATTGACGAATTTTTCATCTCGGGCCGTAATCTCCCTTGGTGGTTAGCTGGCACCTCTATGGTGGCAACAACCTTTGCTGCAGATACACCGTTGGCAGTCACTGAGTTGGTTGTTGAAGATGGAATAGCAGGTAATTGGTTGTGGTGGAATATCGTTTTGAGCGGAATGTTAGCTACATTCCTGTTTGCCCGATTATGGCGGCGTTCTGAAATCATCACAGATGTAGAATTTACTGAACTCAGATACTCAGGACCTTCAGCAAGTTTCCTACGTGGTTTCCGCGCCCTGTATATCGGATTACCAATTAACTGTATTACGATGGGCTGGGTTATCCTTGCAATGCAGAAAATTGTTGTAATTACCTTTGACCTCCAGGATGATGCGACCACAAAGATATTGGTTGTCTTGGGATTTCTGCTAATTGCTGGTGTTTACTGCACGTTGTCGGGGTTTTGGGGTGTTGTTATGACGGACATTGTGCAGTTCGGCATGGCGATGGT
>JAPPMR010000942.1 GCA_028818995.1 Candidatus Poribacteria bacterium
GAATCCGAGTCGCCAAACGTCATCTTCCAATTCATCATTTGGCTTGAGAACCCCTTCGGCGACAATCTCGCCGTCCAAAAACAACTTCACAGCACCAGTTTCATGTTGCCATGTCAATCCGACATGATGCCAAGCACCATCAACGACTGATTTGCCGTTTCCTGTAGAACTGGTAACGACACCGACCCAACCGACATCAAAAGCCAATTGCCCGTTTCTGATAAAAAAGGTTTTACCGTTGGGTATCCACTCTGGATCCTCAAGTGCTTCAGAGAAGATTGAACCGTCGTCTTCAGTGGCAATCCATGCAGTGAATGTTAGGTCGTTAGTGTCAAAATCAAGGGCGAAGTTTTCGTCAAAACGCGCTTCCGCATCGCCATCGAACACAAGACATTTGTTTTGCCATCCATCTTCCCAACGAACGCCATCAAGGGTAATTGTTGATTCTTCAGATATCTCACTTGCTGTGTGAGAACCGTTGCCTTCGTCAAAATCCCAATACCCGATCAAAGCGGAATCGTTCTTCTGTTTCTGTGCAGACGCGGCCTCCGAGGTTTTAGAATGGGGAAACAGGACTGCAATGTACTGATCTGCATTGCCAACACCGCCAGGGGCAGGTGATAGATTATCCATAGAAAGCACTTTCGGTAGATATCCATCTAATTCAAGGTTCATAGTCGTTGTTCCCACTTCTATTTTCACTGTTTCCAGCCTGAGTCTTCGTTGTATATCGGTGTGTCCTGTTGTGTTAAGTTTTTCCGACCAGCGTTGCGGTCCACCTTTAATCAAATTCGTCAGGTCCGTGACAGGAGGAGAGGTATCAACGAATTGTGTCCATTCGCTCAACTCAAGTGTATCATGGATCGTAGGTGTGATCAGAATCTTGGTGGAGATTGCTTTATCAGATGCCGGGAACCGAACGCGGATCTCGCCCTGCGTAGTTTCCCACTGTGTGCCTTTCGGTGCGTCAACCAATGCAGCGAGTAGACTGCCTGGTTGTCCAGGCTCTGTATTAGGTGGACACAGAGCGACCCCAGTACCGCGTGAAAATTCAGGTAAAGCGGATGTCTCTCCGCCAGTCATTGTTGCGATACGGACAAGTGTGCTTGATTTAGCGGAACCGAGATGGAAAGTCCGTGCAAAGGCGATCCCATTTTCTCCGCTTTCAAGCGATGGGGTTTCCAGCACAGTGCGCGTTCCTACAGTATATGACAAAATGACGCGGTTTTCGTGAAGATACAATCCTTTCCAATGTGCCCAATCTCTGGGTAGAGGACCAAACGGAACGGTTCGTGTATCCTCAAAGCTGCCATCCTTCGCCCATCCTGGACCTACAGGATTTTCCCATAGCAGTTTTCCTTCTATTGATGGATAACTCTGATGCCAACCGTTGAATTCAACATCTGCAAAGTCAATCAATCCATCTATCCAACCCGCTGAGTAGCGTAACAAATCTGTGTCGAACACCACTGCGCCACCTGTGAGTTCCGGCGTAAGCGGAATAATAATGCCTTTGTAGGTGAGGTTATCAGCATTCGCTGCGACGGCTGTGGACAGGAATGGACCGTAGTCCATATCCCGCCACCGCTGTCCAGTTTTAACATGCCAACCAGGAACATATCGCCGCGGTGCTTCACTTTCAAGACACCAATAGACACCGTTGACGATGAGGCGACGAAAATCGCTTACTTTGAAATCTTCTGGATGTCCCATTGTAGTTGTGAACACACGCCCGCCACCAGCGTGGGTGTGTGTCCAAGCAATGGGATTGACAGTCTCATCACCACCGCGCTCTCCTTCGGGAAATACGGGGCGTCCTTGCACCAAGATTTGAGCATTTTTCGGTGGATAGTTAGGGCGAACATGATAAGTCCATGATCGCACGTGAAACGCTGGGTTGACTCCAGTAAGGATCGGGTGATCACCGACGATTGTGGCATCGGTGCTTGCCCCGTGTCCGTAGTGGTATATCCACGGTGCACCGAGTTCGCGCGCACCGAAATTGTTCCATTTTGTAGCACGCTCGTCTTCATCTTCGTAGGCAAAGGCGTGCGTGGTTGTGCGGAAGGCGAGGATAGGACCGCCACGGTCAATGTATTTTTGTAACAACTCAAGTTGGTCATCTGGGAGTTGACGGAATCGCAGATACAAAACGAGTAGGTCTGCGGTTTCAAGAGCGTCAAGTCCATTTATGCTATTCCCTTCACCACCCTGTAGTACGTCGTCAATGAGAACTGTGGTACGGAAGTCATAATGTTCTTCCAACACTTGAGCTAACGCGGGCATCGTTACCTCAGAACGATATTCATTTTCACCTACAACGAAGATAATATGGGGTTGGGCATAACCGATAGATGTTAATGTGCCAAGCGCGAGCGAGATGCACAGTAGATAAATTGAAATTCGCTTGCAATAGTGGGTAGAGACTTCGTATGAGTAATCTGATTTTGACAAATTTGGTCCTCCCGGATGAATAGATTAAGTTTGCTATGCAATGGCAGCTATCCGACAATTGTAAAGTAGCAAAATTATAATAGGTCTAAGGAAAAATGTCAATAAAAACCAGATGGGTAGACTGGTTGACAACTATAGAATTGTAATATGAGTATAATCCTATAAATTCGGAAATCCTGATAATCCTGGTTCAGACAAATGTAATATTACACATTCTTGACATATATCCTCCTACATGTTATATTATCAGTAACGGATTTTCTTTACTTCAAAAATACTTAACGTTTCTGACTACTTTGCCAAACCATGCTTCAAATCACAAAATTCAAAACCGTTATACTATTTTTAGCCCTTTTTGTCCCTTTGCTCCTACTGTCGGGCTGTAATTCCCAAGACAAACCTCAAGATTCACCATCCTCAATCCCAAAAACAGATTCACCTGAAGTCATTACGCCACCTATCACTCCTCTTCGTGCTGAAGATTGGCACATGTTCATGCACGACTTACAGTTATCTGGAAAGAGTCCAGACCAGAAAATTAAGCCTCCGCTATCTATGTTGTGGCAATTTAAAACGGGTGGTCATATAACCGCATCCCCAGTTGTAGCTAACGGGATTCTCTACATCGGTTCCGCAGACGGCAAATTATACGCTTTAAATGCCAAAGAATGGGGGATAAAGTGGGTTTTCAATGCTGGAAGCGCCATCCGATATTCAGCTGCTATTTGGGGTGGGCGCGTCTATTTCAGTACGCGAGATAACAAATTCTACGCACTTAATGCAGAAACAGGAGATGTGCTTTGGGAATTCAAATCAAAAGGATGGATGGATTCACCTCCAGTTGTTTTTAATAGAACTGTTTACACGGGTGCATTTCCGACACGAATTTACCTGCTGGATGCCATCACCGGCAAACTTAAATCCGAACGACAGCGCATGGTCACAATAAACGGCATAGAATATGGATGCGCGAATGCAGAATTTCGCCCCGTCATCCCACAGTATAACACTAATTTGTGGCGTAAATATACAGCAGGGAGTGAAAGTTTTCCTGTCACCGCAAACAGTTTTGTCTATATTGGTGCGCGAAATGGGAAGATTCATGCAATTGATGTTGCGTCTAAAACAGAAGTTTGGTCTTATCAGGTTGGCGGTCCTGTCAATGCAGCCCCTGCAATTTCCGAAGGTATCCTCTATGCAGCATCTACCGACGGTTCAATTTATGCGTTTGCCAATGCTACAGAAAGTCCAGCGATTGCAGATGATACACGCGAACATGGTATTGTTACACATGATGACGCACCAGTTTACGCGGAGAAAAATGGAACTTCACCTTTGTACCGACTCAATGATGGCACAAACATACCAATTC
>JAPPMR010000598.1 GCA_028818995.1 Candidatus Poribacteria bacterium
ATATTCTGATATCCCATTAACAGTTAGTCTTGTCATCACTTCCACTTGCTTGCGTTTGTCCATCTGGGCTGAAGTCTTCACTTCGAAGCCAATCTGTATGTCCTTGAAGTGTTTGCTTGTGTTTACCTGTTCTCACATCCCATAAATGGATGGTGCCGTCCGAACTACCATTTGCAAGAGTTTGTCCATCTGGGCTGAAGTCTATGCTTAAGACAAACCACGTATGTCCTCGGAATGTTTTTTTGTGTTCACCTGTTCTCACATCCCATAAACGGATAGTCTTGTCCCGACTGCCACTTGCGAGCGTTTGTCCATCTGGGCTGAAGGCTAAACTAAATATAGACCTTGTATGCCCTGTAAGTAGTGATAATTCTTGATAGTTCTGCGCGTCATAGAGCCATATACCAATATGAGTCGCAACTGCAATGGAGTTCCCATCTGGAGAATACGCAACATTTGTAATCTCCCCTTTACCCAGACGCGCTTTTGCCCCTTCAGGTAAATTCCACGTTGTGTAGTCTTGGGCGAAAGTAGTCGGTAAATGTACATTAAAAATTAAAAATCCTGCCCAAACAATCGAAAACAAAAACTTGGTTTTCATCAAATCGATCCTTTTATTTTTTCCAGAAACTCCGATCTAAACTCCGATATTGTATTGCCTCAGAAACGTGTGTCGTTTCTATATTCGGATTTTCCTCCAGATCAGCGATGGTGCGTGATACTTTCAAGATGCGGTCATAGGCTCTTGCGCTTAATCCTAACTGGTTGATAGCAACGCGTAGCAGGTCCTGTGCTTGTGATTCAATCGGACAATACTCTCGAATTTGCTTAGATTCCATGTTGGCGTTTGCATGTATAGTCGTGCCATCAAAACGTTGATGCTGTACACGGCGCGCGACTTCCACCCGTTCACGCACGGTTGCTGACGGTTCTCCTGTTACATCTGCAGAAAGTTCAGCATATTTCACTGCAGGCACCTCTACTTGAATATCAATCCTATCTAACAGCGGTCCTGAAATTCGAGAAACGTACGTCTGAATCTGGTTAGGAGAACATTTACATTCTCGATTTGGGTCACTGAAAAAACCGCATGGACACGGGTTCATCGCTGCAACCAGCATAAAATTGGCAGGATAGGTAAGCGATGCAGCAGCACGCGAAATCGTCACGTTACCATCTTCCAATGGCTGACGCATAACTTCAAGCACATTCCTACGGAATTCAGGCAGTTCATCAAGAAAAAGCACACCGTTGTGAGAGAGACTCACCTCTCCGGGACGCGGGACATTTCCACCGCCGATCAATCCTGCGTCAGAAATGGTGTGGTGCGGAGAACGAAACGGACGCGTTATAACCAATGGGGTATCACTTGGCAAAATACCAACAATACTTTGAATCTTTGTTGTTTCCAAAGACTCATCTACAGACAACGTTGGCAGTATTGAAGGAATTCGCTTGGCAATCATCGTTTTACCTGAACCGGGTGGACCAATCATAATTAGATTATGTCCACCAGCTGCTGCAACCTCAACTGCCCGTTTTACATGTTCCTGCCCTTTTACATCAACTAAATCAAGAAGAGGTTCTATGTTTTCTTTTTCTTCCGTAGTGCCAAGTGTATGGGGTTCTGGCGGTATATCCTTAGCAGAATTCAGGAACGCAGCGGCTTCTGATAGATTTTCAACTGGAAAAACTTTCAATCCTTCAACAATTGCAGCCTCTTTAGCGTTCTCAGCAGGTAGGATAAGATTCTGCACGCCATTCTCTTTCGCTGCAATGGCAATAGGAAGTCCACCTTGTATACTCCGAATATTTCCATCAAGTGCAAGTTCACCTAATACCATTGTGTTTTCAAGACTACTTAAATCTACCTGATTTGTGGCGGCCATTACACCAATTGCAATGGGAAGATCAAATGCGGATCCAGCTTTGCGAATATGTGCAGGTGCTAAATTAGCAGTAATTCGGCTTGGAGGGAAGTAAAAACCGGAGTTTTTTATAGCTGCAGTGACCCGATCTCTGCTCTCCTTGATGGCACTGTCCGGTAAACCAACGGTACTGAATGCAGGCAGACCGTCCGCGACATCCACCTCTACTTTGACGATATAAGCATCAATTCCAAGCACTGCACTGCTTAGGACAGTTGCGAGCATACAGTTGTTTCCTTTTTATAGTGAACTTTCATGTTATTGGGACACTTTGATAAACCTGCTTCGGAAACATGACGGACAACAGAAAGTGTAGCACAAACTGTTAGTTTATACCGATGAGACACAAACTAAATGAAGATTAAGTAATTAAATCGGTAATTTTTCATTATGCATATTCGGAACATTCTAAGTGCCCTTCAGTCTCGTGAATCAACGCCAAATACGCGCATGGTATTTGGCGGGGACGATATCTTTCAAAACACATCAACAATAAATATGCCGTTCCTACGGAACTCAAGAAAGATAGGTTATCACATTTCTATAAACATATCGTCCCTACGGGACTAAAGAAATTACCGAAATATTTATTTAATCTTCATAAAGTTTGTGCTACAGAAGTGTCCATTAAATACAGATTTTACTATAAATCTCTAAGTCAGTTCATTCTTCTAACGAGTATCTTCAGTAAGTTTATGGAGAGTCTGCAGCTGCCTTTGGTCAGATATTACAAAGAGCGCGTCTCCCGCTTCAATTTTCAAGTCTCCAGAAGGATTATAGATATATGTACCGTCCTTACTGCGAATTGCTATCACAACCAATCCTGTTTCTTCTTTTATATTTGCTTCCTCTATTGTAATACCATTCAGTTTTGAGTCAGGTTGGATAATAGACTCTGCAAACCGCGTTGTTTGTCGACTAACCTGCATTTTAGCAAAAAAATCAATTAGATGTGGCTCAAGTATGCCAGAAGCGAGTCTAATTCCGCCAATATGGTCAGGTAAAACGACTTCATCTGCTCCTGCGGTCACAAGTTTATCAGGAGAATTATTCTCCACAGCTTTGGAAACAACCCGCAAACTTGGGTTGAGTTTTTTTGCAGAAATCACGACGAATAGATTATCTTGGTCCCGACTGAGACATGCCACAAGTCCCTTAGCACGTTCAATACCGGCACGAATAAGCACATCATCGTCGGTAGCATCACCATGCAGAGACAAGAAATCGTGAGTTTCAGCGAGGTGTTCTAAACGCTCCTCATCGATTTCAATTCCGACAAAACTGGCTTCTGCCTTAAGCATCTCCTCAAGTACATGCACACCAGTATCCCCTAATCCACTGATAATATAATGATTTGATAATTTTTCCACTGTTCGTATCATATTTCTCTGTTTAAAAAAACTTAACAATTGTCCTTCAATCAGAATGGCAGTTGTAATGGTAATGCAATAGACGAACAATCCAACACCACCGATAAGTAGAAACATGGTGAAAATGCGTGCAGCATCACCCATCTCCATATCACCATAACCCACTGTTGTTACCGTAATTACAGTCATCCAAACAGCCTCAAGAATCCCCCACTCAGGATTATTCTTTTCAAGCACTGAATAACCGATGGTTCCTATGATAAGGAGAACAAACAACAGACTGAAGGCAATAATGATTCTGCGTTGATAACTCATTATCCTCCGTTGTAATGCAGTCTATGTGAAATTACAAGACTTCAGTTTATTATTGACGACCTCATCCATCGTCAGGAATCAGTGTTTTCTTCTTCTTTTGTAACTTGTTCAGTCTGGTCTGTTTCTGTTGAACTATTGCCTTCGTTAGGGGTTTCCTGTTCAGGTACATCCTCTGATTCGTCTTGTTCAGGTGTATCTGGTTGGCTGTCGAC
>JAPPMR010000973.1 GCA_028818995.1 Candidatus Poribacteria bacterium
AATTTATAGCTTATCAATGCAACACAAAAGTCCATTTCTATCTGAAGCATAACAATTAGATATTTAGGATTCCAAAGCCCTTGACATATTTAAAAAAAGTTAGCACAATAATGAGACTGCAAAAAATAAGAACGTAATTAGCTAAATAGCAAATACAGTGAGGGATATATGAGCCAATTGTCATTTTCTGATTTCCTGATTTGTGACCCAAAACAGCCTGAGTTAAGTTGGCATGAAGAGATTCTGTCAGCGCTTGGAATTAAGCAGTCGCACAATTGGATCGACAAATTTGGTACCGCCTTAAGAGCATGGAGTATAGCGAATGTTAAGCCTATAAGAACGCTTAGTTTGTTTACTGGTGGAGGCGGACTAGACATTGGCTTCCATGACGCTGGTTTTCAAATAGTGGAAATGGTTGAAATTAAAGAGAAATACGTTCGCACTTTGGCAAAAAATACCAAGGATCAGGCTTTGTTAGCCGGTAGCAAGCCGCTATGTATGGATATAAGAGATTTTTATCCTGATAGTGATCTTAAAGTTGATTTTGTTATTGGTGGTCCGCCGTGCCAGACATTTTCAGCTGCTGGAAGACGCGCCGCTGGTGTTACAGGTATAGACGATCCTCGTGGAACGTTGTTTGAAGAATATGTGCGAATTCTCAAAGCTGTACAACCAAAAGGATTTCTGTTTGAAAATGTTTATGGAATCGTCGGAGCCCAAAAAGGAGAAGCCTGGCGTCAGATTCAAGAGTCATTTCAACAAGTGGGCTACAAAATATACTTTCGGATATTAGATTCCGCAGATTATGGTGTACCGCAGCATCGAGAGCGTCTCTTTATTGTTGGTCTTATGGATGGGGAATTTCTATTTCCGCGTCCAACTCATGGTGATGATGCAGTAGGGAATATACCACACTACTCAGCTCAGGACGCAATTGTGGATGTAGATACTTCAGGTGTTCGTACTGGTTTGAGTGGAGAATACGGACATTTGCTTAATAATGTTCCACCAGGATTAAACTATAGTTTTTATACTGAGAAATTAGGTCACCCCGAGCCTGTATTTGCATGGCGAGCAAAATTCTCGGATTTTCTGTATAAAGCTGATCCAGAAAAGCCTGTGCGAACTATCAAAGCACAGGGGGGTCAGTATACTGGTCCATTTAGTTGGGAGAACAGACCATTTACTGTTACTGAACTAAAACGACTTCAAACTTTTCCTGATGAATACGAAATCGTTGGCAACAGGCATACTTGTATAGAGCAAATAGGGAACTCCGTACCACCACAGATGGCACGTATGCTTGCTTTAGCGATTATTGACCAATCATTTAAGATTAGATTGCCTTTTCGAATGCACTACTTACAACAACACGAAGTTCTAGGATTCCGCAAGCGGAAACGGGCACTGACAGACGTATATAGAGAGAAGGCTCGCTTGGCTATAAACCAAGCATATCCTGATAAACCTCACAGGCATTTTAAGCGGGGAGTATCTGTTGAAACTCGATATATTACACCAAACTTTGAAGTAAGCTCTAAAAGACTGGAAGATAGCAAGGCAGTGTTTTTTCAATATGCTATTCAGAAAAATAAATGGACAATTTCCGGTAATTCAAAAAATAAATTTGATGAATTTGTAGTGTATGAGACAGTAATCAGACCACGCCCTGAGGGCAATTGGTTGATTCCTACAGAGAAAGTCATATTGCGCGGCTATAACACATCCCCTTTGATATTCACCGGTCTTTGGAAGGCGTTTGAAGATCAATTAAAGTTGCTAACAGGTGTGGCTGATCTTGTACAACTCTGTGGTTACTATCAATACACTCCAAAAATAGTATCTCAATTCGTATGTAAGGCTCAAGGGGTTTTTGATTCCTTTTGGCAAAGACTTCAATTGATAGTAAACGGCATAGGTGTTTCTACACAAATTTCACAGTCGGAATTAAGCCAATTACTAAATTTAGACTCAAAGGATGTGCTGACTTTTCTCGAGTGGCTAAAAAAGTTGGGATACGAAGTTCGAAATCACAACACAAACCCCCAACTTCCTAAAAACACTTATCTGATACCTTATACTTTCCCAACACTTACACCGCGGAGCGTACAACTTCGCAAATCTCTAAGAGGCAAATATGAGTAATGTGCATCTGAGAGTTTACGCTAATAGAAGTGAACTCGTACACCCTGATAAAATAGAGATATTTTTTGAAGGCACGCCAAGTAATGAAGCCAAGCGCCGTTACAGAAAGATTGCAAACGCACTGCAAGAGGGTTTTTTAGTAAAACAGATCGAATTATGTCAAAACGGTAGTGTTTCCGAATTAGTGTTTCAAAAAATAAAACAGAAAGACATTTTGCTAATTGATCAATTGGTTGACTCTTTAACTAGCCAAGTAGGTCGTGCGCTTATAGCTATTGCAATAATGCAACTCTGTGTGAAGTCCATAGAACCCAAGCAGAGTATTCGACTGCATAAGAGTGGTCCGGGTACTCATAACTTTTCGTGGAAAGAAGGGATATCTATGCGTTCCCTTGACAGGAATTATATCACCCCAATATTGCGCGAATACAATTTGCTTCATTTAAACAGAGATGGTTTTATGATGACAAGAAGTTTAGCAGAAAATTATCCTTATTCCGTTGTATATAAAGCTCAACTGCGAGGAGCGAAAAATGAGTGGGTGCAATTGGTTGAGCGTGTGGAAAATGGCCCTACCGAGCCAATTATAGCCTTACGCTACTTGATCACACTTCTGCTAAACAGGGCTGAAAACTTCGTTACTTTAGTGGACCAAATGTTGCTAGCATTAAATACATTTCTGAATAAAGCAAACGCGGAAGATATCTACAGAACTATTTGGCTTCACATAAAGACATCGGACTACGCGGCACGTTTGATGGAAATTGCTATGCACAGTTTTATACAGGCTCTCTGGGAAGTGGGGGCTTTAACTGCAGGTGAAGTAGTGCCATTATCACAGATGAGATCTGCAAACAAGAAACATGGGAATATCGGAGATGTTGAAATTGCTTATGAAGGAGAAATTATTGAATCTTGGGATGCAAAATATGGAAAAACCTATTTGCGTGATGAGATTGAGGAACTACATGATAAACTTCGTTATCATCCTAATGTCTCGACAGCCGGGTTTGTAACAAGTGAAGAACCTGATAGAATTGAAGAAGTTGAAAATAGAATCCAGGATATTGAATCATTTTATGATGTCGAGATACCATTACTTACGTTTTATAAATGGATACAACTACACTTAGATAAGATTAGAAATGAGAAGATAACCAACGATCTAGATATACATCGAAGATGGTTAAAGTCTTATGCGGAATGTTTGGGCCAAAAGCGGCGCAACATTGCTCCCATCGACGAACCCTGCCATCGTTGGGTAGAAGAATTGGACCGTTTACTTAAGAAGGCCTTTTAAAATTCTTCACCATTAAGCGAGTCGCTTGATAAGAGGTAAATCATAGTCGCTTGAATACTTGGTCGTTAAGACTCATAATACTTTGATATCCGCCGAAAATCCAACAACTAATTAAAAAGTAGATCATCCACACGGTGCGGGATTCCTTAACGTTCAAAATAAGCGCGTACTCTGTTGCATTCTTGCGAGGAACCCGATATGCACCCGCGTCACTCGATCCAAAAATTCGCTCACCGTCATTCCCTGAAAATTGGCAATCTCAATGGATCCGATGGTGCATTCATTGCCCTTCCTCATGCGAACGTTTCCGGCACATAATCTTTCTTGTTGGAGCATTTCATTGAAGCAGCTTCGGTATTCATGTACCATATAAT
>JAPPMR010000197.1 GCA_028818995.1 Candidatus Poribacteria bacterium
TTTTTCCCGCGGTTTTTTTGTTTGTTGTGGGGTGTGGTGGGCCTTTTAAAAAACCCGCCCCTACCGGAGTGGTAAACCGCTAAATTGACAGTTTTGGTGCGGTTTCTAACCGCACCAAAATATCTCCAAATACATGTTAACTGGTTTAAAGAGTGGATGGATTGTTCAATACAAAAAATGTGAACCATCCTCATAGAAATTAATGAAGCAAAAAACATATTAAAGAAACTAAATTAATCATAAAGAGATATTGATAAGGAAATAATTATGAAAAAGATACTGACACTTTCCACATTAGCAATTTTGCTATTAGCCGCATTCGGATGTGGGACTTCAGAAGATCCGACTGATCCTGTTGATGAAGTCGAAATGTTAACGGGTATTCTACAGGGCGAGGTGCAATCAATTGATGGTGTATCAATTCAGGTCCGTTTACTAAAAGCAGGACAACTCGTCAAGCAAACCGCAGCAGCTGGTACTTATGAAATTGGTGAACTTGAAGCAGGGGATTATACGATTCAAATATCAGCAAAAGGTTATGAAACAACAGAAATGAATGTGACTGTCGTAGCCGGGCAGACTGTTTCATTAGATAAAGTGATACTTGCGGCATTGGCAGAACCTGTATCACATCTGCGTGGGGTTTTAACGGACTCGGAAACGGGAGAGGTGCTTTCTGATGTACTTGTCCAACTTACGGATAAGGCAGGTAAGGAGTACGAAGTATTAACAACGAAAGACGGTGTTTTCACCTTTGAGAATCTCCCCGTAGATCAAGGATTCACCTTGACGGTTATGCATAAAGGTTTTGAAGATAACAAAGTTGATGTGGATCCGATTTCTGCTGATGAGACCTTTGAACTGGATGTAGAACTCAAGGCAATACCTGAACCTATAAAGTTAGATCCCGGTCAAGGATTAAGTATTGGCAGCCAAGCCCCCGAATTTCAGTTGCTCGATGGTAATGATAAGGAACATGCTCTTGCGGACTATGTTGGTAACAAAAAGGTTGCTATCGTCTTTTACCGCGGTGGTTGGTGACCGTTTTGTCGTGGGCAACTCGGAGAGTTGCAAGACAATTATAATAAATTCCAAGCTGCAGGTGCTGAACTTATTGCTATTAGTTCTGATAATGTAGCAGCAACAAAACAAACGATTGAAAAAGAAGGTCTAAAATACGTCGTGCTCGCTGATAACGACAGAGAAGTAATTGAAGCTTACAACGTTGTTGATCCAGCTAACAAAAGAATAGCACGACCTGCATCCTATGTTATTAGAAAAGATGGAAAAGTTGCATGGAAATCCCTTGATCCAAAGGTCGGACGTGTTCCAACAGCCAAAATTCTTGAAGAATTGGGCAAACTTTAAATAATAAACTTGTAGGTGTCAATTTAGAGTATTTTCTTTCTTTGTTAGAGGGTATTGTAAGCCCGATTTTCTGCATGTTACGAGCGTGCTCCAGTTCGCGACCCATTTTTTGAGAAAAGGAGTAATATTTATTCATGAAACAGATACAAAGTCTTTTCGCACTGATAGTTTTGCTGTTTACTGCATTCGGTTGTGGTACAGCAGACAATCCCATTGATGACAGAGACAAAATTGAAACATTAACAGGCACACTGCAAGGAGAAGTGCAGTCAATTGATGGAGTAGCAATTCATGTGCGCCTATTAAAAGACGGACAACTCGTCGCGCATAGCGAAGCACATGGTCGCTACGAATTGAACGATATTGAAGCGGGAGATTACACGCTCCACATTTCTGCCAATGGATTCCAAGAAGTTGAACGCAACGTTACTATTGTTGGTGGAGAAACTGTCTCATTGGATAAAGTGTCACTTGTTGAATTAGCAGTCCCCGGACATGATTTGGAACCAGGTGAAGGACTGAACATCGGTAGCCAAGCACCAGATTTTGAGTTACCCGATGGAAATGGTGAGTTACACGTTTTTTCAGACTATATCGGAAATGACAAAAAGGTTGTACTCGTCTTTTATAGAACAGGTGGCTGAGGACTTTGCACATCACAACTCGTGGAGTTGCAACAGAATTACGAAAAAATCCAAGATACTGGTGCCGAACTTTTTGCTATCAGTTCAGAAAACGTGGCGTTAACACAAAGGACAGCAGAAAACCACGGACTCAAATATCCTGTGCTATCTGACAATAAAAAAGAGATGATTATCGCTTACAATGTGCTCGATCCGTATGACACCAGAATAGCCCGTCCTGCAGCATATATTATTACGCCAGACAGAAAGGTTGCTTGGAAATCACTTGATACTGCGGGAGCCCGTGTGCCGACAGCAACTATCCTAACAGAATTGGACAAACTCTGATGAAACGTCAAGATAAAGTTATAGCAAACATCCTCGCGGACAGTGAAGAGGGGATGCAAGAACACGATATGCTTAACCGCCGCCAATTCCTAAGTCGTATCAGCACCATAGGTGGTGCTGCGCTAAGTACTCTCCCCGCTTTCGCGCAAATTGGTGGTGGACGCGTGTTGACCCCTCCAACGGAGACAGCAGCACTGCCGCCTGTAGTCGAAGTTCTCGGGAAACAAGTTTGGGACGAGGATAGACTCAACGAAGATGCTGTTGGTGAAATGATTGATCAGGCAATGATGAAGTTGACTGGTCGAGATTCTGCCAAAGAGGCGTGGCGAGACTTTGTGCTACCGGACAACATCGTCGGTATTAAAATTAATCCGCTTGCCGGCCCAAAGTTAAGTACACATTCAGCAATAGTCAACAAAATTATTGAGGGATTATTCAGTGCTGGCGTACTTAGAAAGCAGATTATTATTTGGGACCGGTTTGAAGCACATCTACTTAACGCTGGGTATCCGATTAAGACAGATGAAGGGGATGTACGAACACTTGCCTCTGATATGGATGGCATCGGGTATGACGACAAAGTGTTTTATGAAACAGAAAAAGACAGTATCACCAGACGAGAAAATGAAAGCACCCGTTCTCAATATTCTCGCATTGTTACAGAACTGGTAGATGTATTAATTAATGTGCCTGTCTTGAAACATCACGATATGGCAGGCATAAGCGGATGTTTAAAAAACATGGCTTTCGGCAGTGTTGACAATACACAACGGTTCCACGGTAAGCCTCTCTACTGCAATCCTGCTATCGGTGAGATTTTTCAAAACAAAGTTCTGAAAGAAAAGGTCGTCCTCAATATCGTTGACGGGTTGACTGCATCTTTTGACCGAGGTCCTGAATATGACGCAGAGAGTACTTGGAAATTTGGTGGCATGTTTGTGGGGGCTGATCCGGTCATCCTTGATGTGCTTATTCTTCAAACTGTGAATCTGAAACGCGAGGAGATGGGATTGAGTTCAATGTCTAAATATGCCAACCATATCACTACCGCAAGCAGTCTCGGTTTGGGCAGCAATTCACTGAATCAGGTTAATCTACAGAAAATCGAGGTATAATTCCATGAAATGCAAATACATTCCTATATTTATTTTATTGAGCGTATTTTTCATCTCGGTTGTATTTTCAGGTTGTACGGTGACCTTCACAACAAACGACTCGTTACAGTTTAACCTTTCAAAACCGACTGACAAAACCGTGTCCCTTGTTGCTGAATTTGAATCAGGTGAAGAAGATAACGTCTCTGGTGATGTCACACAGAAGGCTGGCAGTGTCTGTGCTGGTGGAGCATGCATCATTTATTAGATCTTATCTGACAATCATAATACACTGATAGGTGCAATTTCAACGACCCTATCAGTATATCAGGGTTATTCAGTTTTCGGTTTTTCTGGTGTGTTTTTTCACAAACGTTAATTTT
>JAPPMR010000724.1 GCA_028818995.1 Candidatus Poribacteria bacterium
AGGGTTAACCCAATCACCACCTTTTCCATTCGATCAACAAAGGCATATCCCTTATAAAGAATGGAGGAGGCATAAAGCAAACAATTATCGACCAAGATCGCTTCAGAAATCCATCCCATACAAAGAATGGAAGAAAAACCGCAATAAATAAGACGATCGAGTGTGTAGATACTGGCAGAAAGTCTAAACATCATTTGCGGGGTCCTAAGTGGGATGTCCTGTGCAATGGAGCAAGACAGTTAAGATTGAAATACCTTAACACGATGCTTATGATGCCGGTAGAACGGTTCTCGCTCACCCTATGCTTTGGGTTTGATACATAAGCTCTTGCAAGTCCAAAACTACTTATTGCGTTTATTTGTAGAATCGGTATGGACATTGCTATTGGGATCCGTTCCCTTTTTATTACAGAACACCAATAGGAACAAGTTTTTTTCTACTTGTTCCACGTGTTTGCAAAAGAGATGTTTCTCTATGACATACTTAGCAAAGGCGACTGTCCAAAAATAGGTAGGGTAGGAGAACGTCCCTTTGTCAGGAATTGTGCTGTGTCCTCCCTTTAAACCGGTCAGTGCATCGTAGCGATCCAGAAAAGCTGCCTCACCTGCTCTCTTGATAAATTCATCATGCATAAATACAACAAAAAGACCGTTATTTGATAAAATCTGTTTTAGTTGAACTGTCATATTTTCCAAGGTCTGATATGACACCTCAACTATATTTGAAGGGAATAGCGCAAGATCGAAAGAATTCTCCCTATAAGGCAGAGAATTCATATCCCCAATATTAAATTGACATTGACTCTTTCTTTTTTGTGCTACCGTTTTGGCATGAAGGATTGGAATTTCTGCGCAATCAATACCTGTTGCTATTGCCCCCATGTCTTCCATAGCAAAGGTGCAACGTCCTGCATTACAACCTAAGTCTAATGCACGCATACCGGGTTGTATCAACTTACACAAGTGTTTTGCATATCTATCAACAACAAATTGCGATTTCGGATTATCAGGATCAGTTGTTGGGTGAACACCTGATGCATTGTATAATTTCTGGATCGCATTAATTGTATCCATATTTTGCTTTTCCATAACTCTAAATCGTGCAGGTTTCGCTGTCTATTTGTTCTCAGTCCTTACAATATTGGATAAGCCCTATATCTGTAATAGTAAAACTAAAATCGAAGCCGAATGAGAGGCTTAACCGAAATTCGTTGATAGGTTTCCTCAGTAACAACCTCTGAGAAGAACGGTGTAAAAAACGCGTCGGCAATTTCCAAAAACTCAGGCAGATTTATGCCTATATAATTTTCCGCTGCATCACCACATTCAGCAACGACTTGTCGTAATTTAGCGCGTCCTGCAGTAGAGAGAGTGCGCAATGGTCGCAGCATTCGCATGTGGTATTTGATTAGCGAGGCAGATACCTGAATTAACCCTTGTAGAAAGAGACGATATGTATCTTCGGCTTGATGCCACAACCCTTCCCATGCTTCATGTGCTTCCCACCAATATGCAAAGTTGTAGAGGTCAGCACCGTACAGGTATGCTTCGTTCTGTTTCCACATTTCTGGCGGAAGTGATATATCGTCAAGTTCTTCTTCCATGCCGTAATTATGTCCCAGTGGATCACGAATTGGATGAGGGGTAACGCCAGGGATATGACGGTATGGTGGAAAGGGCGTTTGTGGGTAATATCGATGCCAATTTGGATCAAAAGGTTGCGGTTGTTCGTGGATATCCATATTTTATCGGAGATTCTGAATCATCTGCCTACGCATAAGTAATGAAAACCGGCAGCCATTGCTTCTTGTGGTGAAAAGACGTTTCGTCCATCAATTAGGATTGGTGTTTTCATCTGTTTTGCAAGTTTGCGTAATTCCAGTCTATGGTAGAATTCCCATTCAGTAACAAGCACAAGTGCATCTGCATTGTTAGCAAGTAGATAAACGTCTTCAATATAGTTGACAGAGATTTCGTTCAAGGCTTGCTGCGCGTTTGGCATGGCGATTGGGTCGTGCGCGCGAACGTTCGCACCATCTGCCACGAGTTGACGAATAATATCAAGTGAAGGAGCCTCTCGGATGTCGTCTGTATTCGGTTTAAAAGCAAGTCCGAGAATACCAATCGTTTTACCATTCAGTGTTTTTAAAACGGTTCGTAACTTTTCCACGATTCGTTTGCGCTGTTCAAAGTTAACCGTGCGTGCAGCTTCTGTAATCGGCATTTCGTATCCTGCTTGTGCAGCAACATTCAATAATGCCGCGGTATCTTTAGGATAGCAGCTACCGCCCCAACCCAGTCCAGCGCGGAGAAATCTATGTCCAATCCGCGAGTCTAGTCCAATGCCACGCGCTACCTCTGTCACATCTGCGCCAACATCTTCACAGAGACCGGCAATTTCGTTAATGAAGCTAATTTTTAGGGCAAGAAAGGTATTTGCAGCGTATTTTATCATCTCCGCGCTGTTCGGGTCTGTCGTCATCATCGGTGGTAGGTGGTAAGCAGCGGGGCGGGGTAAAAAAGTTGGTGGATCAAATGTCTGTTCCAATATTGATTGATACAGATGTCGTAAATCATCAAAAGCATCATTACTGTTTGCACCGACGACAATTCGATCTGGATAGAATGCGCCTTGCAATGCCAAACCTTCTTGCAAAAACTCTGGATTGGAAGCCACTGAAATATTACCACGCAAATTGCGTTCGGAAAAGACATTTTCAACGACCTCTGCGACATTTCTATTTGTCCCAATTGGTACAGTAGATTTGATTACAAGGGTATAGTGTTTATCTGGACGACATACTTCTGCGACTTCTCTAGCTGCTTCTTCAACGTGTCGTGTATCTGCTTCCCCGCTCTGTTTTGGCGGTGTGCCAACCGCAATCATGATGAGTTCTGCGTCAGGGACTACCTCAGCAACGCTTGGCGTAAAGCGGATCGTGTGACCTATTTCGTCAAGAAGAGACTGAATTCCGGGTTCATGGATAGGACTTTTTCCGTCTTGCAAAAGGCTAAGTTTGCTGTTGTCTTTATCAACTGCGGCGACATCGTGGTTAAGGTAGGCGAGGACCACGGCTGTCGTCAACCCGACGTATCCTGTTCCAATAATTGTAATTTTCATGTTCTGCCTCAAGTGAAACGCGTTTCTTGCCAAATTAGACGGGTCATTGGCAAGGATTAACAATACGAGTTTGAAATCTGTCTTTTTTTACATAACATGTAGATTATACCATATCTAACATCTTTGCGTTAGTTATAATATGTTGTGATTATAACGCATAATCTTGACATTTTTCAGAAGCAAATATAAAATATTCTATACCGAAGCAGTGCTAAAGGCGAAATTTCACGTAGATGCGATGAATGATTTAACTCTACCACTTCAAACACTTCATGCAGAATAATGATTCCCAACCTCAAACATCCCTCCTCAAAAATGTCCTGCTTATCACACCTCTTAGTCTTATAGGACGTGTTGGCACATTTCTTATCTTCGTTGCGCTTGCCAATTGGTTCGGCGATACTGCGGAGATGGATTTTATCTACTATTATTTGGGTATCGCCACATTTCTGATTGAACTACTCAGTTCTGCTTCTTCATATTCTGTCCTCGTTCCGCTGTTGGCTGAGGCGCGCGCGAAAGGTAAAACCGAAGCACAACGTTGCGTGCAATCCGTTCTTTCCCGTTATATCAGACTAATGCCGTGGCTCTGCTGTCTATTAGTTGCAATATCATGGGGAATATCACAACTCTTTCTTCCAAACGCGGGACTAACGACTTCTGATGCAATCAGCATTGTCTGTGGATTTCTCATC
>JAPPMR010000536.1 GCA_028818995.1 Candidatus Poribacteria bacterium
GTATCATCAAGCGCACGGATTGGACGTGATCCATGTCCGCCCGGGTGTCATAGCTGGAGACGGACAGAATCCGGGACCTACGGCTCCTGACGTTGTGACAGATCCTTGGTTCGTTTACGTGGATCCGAGAGATGTTGCACAGTGTGTCGCACGCGCCATTGAAACAGAGACGGTGAAGTATGGCGCGTATAATGCCGTCGCGGGTCGTGCGGATTCCCGTTTCGCGTGGAGACAGGCAGCGGACGATTTAGGATATTCACCGGAGCACAATTGGCCGGAGATCCCTGATGGAGATACGTAAAGATCTTTATGACATCTGAACTGATTTCACGGATTGAAAGCCCAATCCTTTAAGTTTGGGATGAACGGAAAGACATGGCATAGTTTCCATTAGTTTCCGCCGCCCTTGTGAATTAGACCAAAACGTTCCTTTACGGATCGATCATGCTTGTTGTGAAACACTTGTGGTATCTGTATTCTCGCCTTCCGGTTGAGTTGTTTTTTCTTCGGTTCGGCTTGTAGCCAAATTTTCTATGACGCGTGAGAATGTTTCCAATTGAGGGTCTTTTCTGAACGCATTGACGATTAAGGCTAAAATTGCTATTGCAGTAGAAATTGCTGCTGCAATAGCAACAATTGAATTTGTCCTTGTCTCTGTGGTAGTTTGCTCTCCGGTCTGATACCCTTTGATTGTTGCAACATCTGTTTCTACCGTTCTAAGCCGTTCTTCTAACTTATCAATCTTTTCGTTTATTTTTTCTATTTCCGCCTTTAACTCGTTTTCTGAGTCTTTGACGATCTCACGTATCTTCTCCAAGTCTTGACTGGTCAACTCACCAAGAACTGGCAGCGCGATGACACAGAACAGTATTGAGAGGGCGAAGGTGATTTTCATTGCGTGTCTCCTTTTGGAGATAGTAAATCATATTGCGGCTTGGGTGTCAATCGGTATTTCCCGCACTATTTTGAGGCTGTTCCTAATTTGGGAAAATGAGACGATATATGTACTTAAATGAGGGTGGCCCTAATTTCCGATGGCAGTACAGTATGCCCTTCAAATTAATTGCTCAAGTGATGTTAGCAGCTTCGGAACTTGTGCCATCATACTGTATTGTTTTATAAGTGATGTGTGATGTGATGAAACCCAAGAAAGTGCATTAGCGACATCATACATGTTCTGCACAGGTTTTGCACCAGGCACATCAAATCCTGAAGAAAATCTAATCAGATAGGAACCTTTTTTGCCTTCTGATTTTGGATATGGGTGTTTACTTATTTTCCCATCTCTTGCTGTAGTTAAAATACTGTATACTCTTTGTGAGATAATATCTGTCCACACCTCAGAAACAGACGTATCAATCCAGTGCCTTAATATCTTAGAATCTGTATCAAAACTTATTCTTGTTTCTTTCCATTTTTTATAGATTTCTCTTTCTTTTAAGAATATATCAACACTGTTGCGTAAGTGATTTTCAACACTCTTGAATTCTAAAGAAGAAGTATGTAGTTTTTTATATGTTTGGTCATTGTCTAAACAAAGGAGTCCATTTTTACAGATAAGCCTATACCACCCTAATCTAAGTTCTAAAGGTGTTATTCCGTTTACAGAATTAAGAACATGCAATTTAGGTGTTAATGGATGTCCATCTCCCGGATCAAACTTATAATCATCTGCGAATTGAATTCTTAGCCAGATACGCTCATTGTATTTTGTTGTGCTTAATTTAAGTTTTGCTTTATCTATATCAAATCCCAAGTTTTTGAATGATGACTCAATAGCATTAAGTAAACCGTGATGTTGAATAAGCTTATAAGCTTTAGAAACAACACCTACAGGAACTCCATTTGAAGTATTGATAATTGCATCTAAATCTTCATTTTCTCCGATTTCTGTTTTAAATGGTTTTCTGCTGAAAGTGCAAAGTTTGTTCCTAATCTCATCAAAATTTCCTTCGTTAAAACTTCCATGAGTCCTACGGATTGACTCCATAGGTTCTTTAAGGAATGGCTGTGACTTAGTTTTTTTGAAGGCGAACTTGTTTCTCATGCCCTTGCTAAAATCGTATTCCCTACGCATATCAGAATCATCAGTTAATTTGCTGTTCATAAGTTGTTCGCTCCCGTCTTGTTGCGTCTCGTGCCGAGATTATGCGGATAATATCGCCTCTATCTGTAGCACAAACAGTTAAAAGTCTGCCGTAGTTTGTATATCCTATAGTTATGTATCTTTGTTCTTGGAAGGAGTGAGATTCATCCTCTATAGTTATGCAGTTGTTATCGTAGAAGATTGTTGACGCTTCAGGGAAAGAAACATTGTGGTTATTAATATTTTGTTTTTCTTTTTCGGGATCCCATTCAAGCGTAATGTCATTTGTCATTCGGGCTTATCACTTTCTTTCTGAACCGACTTATCGCCTGAAAGGTTGCAGACACTTTTTAGAGTGGGATCGCAGCGTTCATCCCCGCAGTGTAACCGTTGTTAGGCGGTTGGTAGGGAACGCGTCAGGAGACGCGTCTAACAATCTCTACCGAACAATGCTGAAGATATAATACAATTTTCCAGTAAACGGTGGCACTTCATTGACTCATATATAAATTACCAGAAAAACAACACATTGTCCAGTAAAAGTTATCTTGTTTCTCATCTGTTAATAATCCCCTGTCCCTCTTTAATATACAAAATTTGATTCGACTTCACATGAGAAAACCGCTCTGTAAGCCCGCTCTGCCAGTGGATTTCAAGGACTTCCACCACTGAATTGTTTCCCAATCCGAAATGGACACGCAGATCGCTTTGTGAGAGGTAACTCGCACCGCTCCGGACTTCTTTGGTAAGAGACAGGTTACCGGCTTTCACAACTATTTTTGTGCCGATACCGGACACATTGCTTCGGGTACCGATGGGTTGGATCGTCAACCAGTGATTGCTGTTACCCCCCTCGTTTTGGAGAAGCATTGCGGGTTGATTGGAGTTGTTGAGAAAAATATCGGTATCTCCGTCATTGTCATAATCCCCGAACGCCGCAGCGCGGCTGACTTTTTTGGGGAATTCTGCCAATCCGACCTCGGTAGACATATCGGTGAAATGATGTGTGCCGTTCTGTCTACGCACGTTGCGGAAAACCAAATCCATCTGCGGATAGGTGCTCTCCGAAAAAAGCGAGATGTTCTCCTGAAGATGTCCGTTCGCAACAAATAGGTCCAGCAAACCGTCGTTGTCATAGTCTAAGAATTCGACCGCCCATTTAAAATACGGGAGCGTCACTGCTCCAATTCCTGAGACAAAAGAGACATCGGTAAAAAACGCGGCGTTTTCGTTTTGATAGAGAAGTGCGGGCAGTCCAGAGGCGTTGCTGACGACGAGGTCAAGATAACCGTCGTTATTGTAATCACCGAATGCATTTCCCATACCACTGCCGGGGAAGCCATTTTCATCATATCCTGTTCCGGTGAGATCAGCGGTTTCGGTAAACGTGCCATCGCCGTTGTTGTGGTAAAACAGGTCTGCTTCCATATCGTTAGCGATGTGCAGGTCGGGATAACCGTCATTATCGTAATCTCCGACTGCGACAGCGAGACCGAGGGCACGATGTGAGATGCCTGCAGCTTTGGTGACATCTGTGAAGGTGCTGTCGCCGTTATTGCGATAGAGGATATCTGGCTCGCTTACAAAATGGCTGCCAGCGATCTGATCTGTCGGGCTACAATAGGTCCGAATCCCCTGCGTTTCCCACCATTCATTTTCCGCGACAAAAAATTTCATGTAATTGACGACGTATAGGTCAATGTACCCATCTAAATCGTAATCCAGAAA
>JAPPMR010000414.1 GCA_028818995.1 Candidatus Poribacteria bacterium
GATTAAGACGGCTCAAAGAGGTATGATTGCCTCGTGGGATCGTAGCGATTATTTCCGTTTTGCAGCTGGAGATGCTGCAATTGCTCATACAGACTTTGTTGCTTTTGATTTTTGTTGTCCTATAGAAGATTGGCACGGAAAAATAAAAGTTAGCGATGACAAATGGCATCATGTCGCTGCAACTTTTGATGGCGATACGAAACGGATATATGTTGATGGTAAAGTGGATGTTGAAGCTGCCACTGCTACTAATATGATCGGACCAAAGGCACAACGGTACGGATTTATCGGCATCGGTTCTGAAGCTACAGAATTTAATGGCAACGCGAGTCCCACGTGGACATTCAAAGGATTGATGGATGAGTTCCTGATGTTCCACCGCGCACTTTCTGAAGATGAAGTAGAAAGTCTCTATAAATCCAATGGAGATCCCTTTGCAGTGGAACCTGTGGACAAATTGAGCATTACATGGGCACAAATCAAGGGTACAAAGTAAAAAGCAAAACGGGTGATTCAATTGAATCACCCGTTTCTTAATTTTCACTTCTTTTAGGCGTTACCGTTTTCTACCGCTGCTTGTATGCCTGGCCATTCACGCCAGATATCGGTGTAGCCATCGTAACCATTTTCCTCACAATCAACATGACGTAAACGGAAAATCACCGCGTAACGGATGTCGGCAGAGGCATTTGGTGCTGCAGAATGAACAACCTGATGATGTGTCAAAACAACATCTCCTGCCTTTCCAACGATCTGCGTTGGTCCTTCAGGAAGTTCCGGACGCGGCATTCCATTTGCTAAAATCTCATGTCCTTCCTTTTTGAAATAATCAGCGAAGAAACTATGCGATTTTGGCCATACCGTGAAGTTACCACTATACGGTTCTGGCACGTCTGCAAGATAAACAACTGCTAATGCTGTAAAACCGCGTCGATAAATACCTTTTGCCATTCCGTTTGTTCCACTACCTAACCCATCTAAATGTCCGCCAGGTTCATTTGCATCACGGTCCAGTGGCATTGGAAACCTAAGTGCTATCTGTGCTGAACCTGGGACTTGCACGTTTCCTTCACCTAACAACGATTCAGCAATGTTATGGATAGGGGTTTTTCGGAAAATATCCACAATTTGCGGGGCGTTTCGGATTTCGTCGCAATACGATTGTGCCCGAAACTTTTCCAAGTCGCCTTCGTGCATCCCTACAGCACCGATAGAATGGTTAATCATTTTACGGGCGGAATCTACCATCAACTTCGGCACGACACCCGGGACTGTGATATATCCATTTTCATGGAATTCTAGCTTCTGTTTTTGCGTAAGCATACCTACTTCCTCAACCTGTATTCTACAATACATCATTAAAGTTACTATTTAAGACTATCCTTTGATTAAAAGGTTTATCAAAATTTCTACTTCTCACTGTCTACAAAACATCCGGAATGGAGTCTACGTTGTTTTATCTTTTTAACCAATGATGAAACAACACTTCTTTAGTGCCGGGTTCAACTATACGTAGAAGTATCTTTCCATCTGCCAAAAAATCTATCGCCATAAATCCGGTGTGCTGGTGCGCGAACAGTGTATTATCCCCATGACTAACCTCTGTTGCCTTTTCACTGGAAGCAAGTCCACTCACGAGTAAGTAATCCGTAACATCTCCTTTTAAAACTTGTAGAGAATGATCATGTCCAGAAGCATATATTAAAAGAGGTGTCTTTTTTACAATCGAAAAAGCGGCATTGAGTTGTGCCACCATATTTTTATTACGTGCACCGTTGAGGTCCTGATCAGATCTTACAACATGCCAACGCGCCAATGGATAGAGAGAACCGACGATTGGGACTGGAATCCAAAGCCATTTTTTTGCAATTCTGAGTGGAAAGAGATGTGCTTTCCAGTCGTAGAAACCACCGTGTACTCCGTAACTTTGCAATGGGTGGTGTCCAAGAACAATGATAGGCAATTCAGTATCCAGTGAGGCTTTGAGTTCTGCTATAACCATCTCTGGAGATTCTTGTTGTTTTTCGTGTTGATGCAACCACCACTGCGTATCAAGTACAATTACTCGCACAACAGGTGCTGATTCTGGAAACTCTACTACCACGGGCCCCGGAGAACCGCTCTGCGGCAGGAATTTTGGTGGGTGGAACAGCGCATCGTTAATATATTTTTCTTGGGCAAGAAGCGCACGATACCCTCCTTCTTTCCCGCTTGCCCAATCGTGGTTACCTGGAATAAACAGACCGTGTGCATGCGTAGATTTAATAACCTCTATTTGGGGATCGAGTCTCGTAGATGCCTCGTGCCGCTTCTTTTCTGTCATACCGTGGGGGTACATATTGTCGCCTAAAAAAACGATGCTGGTTTTCTCAGGCATTTTTTGTGCCCATGCTTGGAGTGTTTTTAGAACGGGTTCATTCGGTTTCGGTTGTCCACCGTCACCCAGAAGTAAGATGCGGTAGTGAAGCGTATTTTCCGTTACAATATCTTGCTTCTCACTGGCAGGAATGTCCGGATGGTAGTAGGGCGAAGTGTGGCTACACCCAACAATTGTCAGTTGCACCACCTGAACGATCACACCGAGTATAAAAATACTCCAAAGGATACGTGAACGTTTGAAAAATTTTGTCATCTTTTTCTCTCCATTGATAGCAACTCACCCAGAGCCATTCAATTGTCGCGTTTCTCCCAATTATATTGTAGGAGGGAACTCCGATTCCCGACACCAATGTTTTCGTCGCGATTCGGAGATCGCTCCTACAAGAAAAGGCTTACGATAAAATGTGAAATTACTGGAGAATTGAATACCTCTGGCAACTCACCAAATTAACTATAGATTTTCAACAAATGATATGATACAATAAACTATTGAGGATTTTACGAAACGAGGTGAAAACATGAGACGTTTTGGAACTCAAGGTCGTGTATATCCAGGACGACACTATATCGTTCCGAGAAGCAAAGAGGTCGCCAATTTTCTCACACGTGTTAGAGATGGGCGGTATATTGTTCTCTTTGCGCCTCGGCAGACTGGCAAGACAACCTTTTTCCGAATGGCACTTGACACACTTGCAAATGAGTCGTCTATTTATTTCCCAATTCAACTCAATTTTGAAGCGTATAAAAACCTCTCCCCCTCCGATTTTTACGAAGACTTCTGCAAAAGGGTTTGTAAAGAAATTGAACAAGTTTTTGAAAAACGCGGACACGTCCCTTCTGGTGTACTCACACAATTCCTTGAAAACGCTAAGATCACAAATCATATCTCAATGATAGAGTTCTTTGAACAACTTTCAAGCGTTCTGAATAGCCAAAATAACAATCAGAAAGTTGTTGTTATTATAGATGAATTTGATGGAATTCCTCAATCTGTTCTAAGCGATTTTCTGCATTCACTTCGTAATATCTATTTGTCCGATGAGACGCGTTGCCCTTATAGTGTTGGCATTATCGGAGTCAAAAGCATTGCACAACTTAACTACGACAGGTCCGTTTCTCCATTCAATATTCAAGATGAGTTTCACTTGCCCAACTTTACGCTTCAACAAGTGCAAGAATTATTTGCGCAGTATACAGATGAAACCGGACAACCCTTCTCACCAGAAGTTATTGAAGCACTCCATAAACAGACTGCTGGTCAACCTTTCCTCGTGAACCGATTTGGGCAGATTCTTACTGAGGAATTGAATATCCCGAAAAACGAATTGATCACAATGGAACACTTCTCAAAAGCACACGTACAACTCATTCGTGAACGAAACACCAACATTGATCACCTGATAACAAATATACGTAGAGATCAGCGATTTG
>JAPPMR010000695.1 GCA_028818995.1 Candidatus Poribacteria bacterium
GGTAAAATTTGAGCGATGAATGGGCGGTTATGTGAAAGATATGTACCGCTTGACCGTGTGGCTACCGCGGTGGTTCTTGCGTAATGTCAGTGATTTATCCACGGTTTAGACTGGTCGTGCCACAGTAAGTATCCTATAGACATTCTGACCTTGCAAAGAAGGCCCATGCTGTCTATCATTGTACCAAATCTTTATTGGGAGTGGTCTGATATTGAGGAAATTGTGCTTGGGGGAAGCGTATCAGTTCTTGTGTGGATTGTAGTGGATTTATATGAGGAGAATGAATGCCGACGGAGACTCTTTATCTTTTTTCTGACACCAACCTGTTTATTCAGTGCAAATCTCTAAACGAACTTGACTGGTCGGAGTGGGCAAATTTCTCAGAGATTCATTTGATTGTTTGCCGTCCAGTTCTACGAGAGATTGACAATCAGAAGAACTATGGGAACAGTCGCGTTAGTCGCCGAGCACGCAAAGCGCATTCCTTGTTTCGAGATATTGCGATTAACGAAAAAGATTACGAACTGATTCAAAAGGATGGTCCAAAGGTCAAGCTATTTTTAGAGCCACTTATTGGACCCTGTTCAGAGTTGTCTGATCGCCTCGACTATAGCAAACCAGACGACGAGATTGTCGGCTGCCTGTGTACCTATGTAAAACAAAATCCAGAAGCGGATGTCCGGTTGCTCACCCATGATTCTGGTCCAATGATGACGACAAGGGGTCTTGGATTATCATTTATTCCCGTGAAGGAAGATTGGATTTTACCACCTGAAAACAATGAGGCAAACCGAGAGATTACGCGCCTAAAAAATGAAATAGCTCAGCTTAAAAAAGCTGAACCTGAATTTCATATTCAGTGTCTTGATTCCAATGATATAGAAGTTGATTCCCTTGAAATTGAGTATCCTGTTTATGAACCACTGAGCGAAAGAGATATTTCGGCATTTATGGATTTGTTAAAAAACAGATTCCCACCTGCTAAAATTTTTGGCCCGCGAGAACCAGAGACAGGGGTACTCCCAGAGCCTCTTAGACTATGGAAAGAAGCTATTTCCAGATACAAAGATCAGGAGTACCCATTTTGGATAAAAAAATGTGAGGACTTTTTGTCTAAGCTGCACGAGAAAAGGCCATCATTCTTCTTTTTTACCGAAAACAGAGGGACTCGTCCAGGAAACAATGCCTTGATAGACATTGCATCAAAAGGGAATTTCAAAATTTGCTCTTTAGAAAAAAAAGAAACAAGATTACACCTTCCACCGAAACCGCCGCAAGAGGAATTAATCCTCAACGGGTTTAGATATCCAGAAAGTGCTACACGCTCTCTGCCTCCATTTTTTGATGGGCGCGATCCGAATGGTTTCTATTACAAATCTGAACGATGGGAGACACCAGTAGAATCGTTTTGCCTGGAATGTGAACAATGGCGTCATGGAACTGGTGCCCTGCACTTTGGTGAGGAAATTTTTATTGATCCTAATATCAATAAGATCAGCGGCGCGCTCGAATGTGTCATCCATGCTGAAAACCTATCTAACCCTGTGAAAAAAGTCGTTCCAGTAAAGATCACCGTTGCAAAAAGAGATTCGAGAGACTATGCCGATACTCTCGTCAATGACTTGCTCTGCTCTACGAAATAATAAGGCCAAATTTTTGGCTGCATTATAGGTGATTGTCATCGCATCCTCCGTAAAAGATACTGTTCTCGCCTAAAGGTGAGGCCACCACCAGTGTCTCCCCGATACAGACCGGTCGAACTGCAGCGGATATTATAGCAACACTGGCCTTGCAAAGAAGGCCAATATGGTCTATTATTCTCCCGACTCTTGGGATAGGAGGGCCTGAGGGCGAGTGAATAGTCTCGCTGGAGTTGGACTACCATAATAGAGAGAACAATATGCAAGTTGAGCGTAAGACGCCAGATATGGAAGCGATATTGGAAGTATTCCGAGAACTGGGATTAGAGGATGCCAGGGTAAGAGACAAGTTTCGGCAATTGGCCGAGTTAGGTGATTGGCATACGTGGAGAAAAAGGCGTCTCGAACCACAGGATCCCCGAGATAATACTGAATCGGGGGGCTTTTCACATGATTAAAGACATTCAGAATCTGATCAATGACTATCATGTTTGGCTCAAGGACAAGACGGTGCTGCACCAAATTGATCAGTGGATCGAAATTACAACGCCCTATCTCAATCGCCACAATGACTATTTGCAGATATACGTTAAAAAGACCAACGGGGGATTCTTGTTGACGGATGATGGGTATATTATAGATGATCTGAAGCAGAGCGGCTGCAAGCTCGACAACCAAAAGAACCAGGAACTTCTCCAGATGACGCTCAATAGTTTTGGTGTAAAGAAGGATGGCAATGAGTTGCAGGTTCATGCTTCGGCGGAGAATTTTGCTTCACGCAAACACAACCTCGTGCAGGCGATGCTTGCCGTGAATGATATGTTCTATCTGGCAATAGAAACCTCCTGATCCTCTTCACTTAATCCACCATTTAAGATATTACTCTCGCCTAACAGAAATCCTACCATCAGTGCCTTCCCGATGCCGATTGGTCAGGCCACAGTGAGTTTTTATGATAGTGTTGGTCTTGCAATATAGACTAATATGGTCTATATTAGTCTAACTTTTTTATGGAGGCTTGATCATGGGGCGTTCTAAATCCAAACAGACCTGGACCGTTGCAGAAGCTAAGGCTCGCCTTTCCGAGATCTTGCGCCTTGCTGAACAAGAGGGGCCGCAGCATATCGGCACAAGGAAGTCATTTGTCGTCGTACCTGCCGACGCTTGGTACGCGAAAACGCCACCTCGCAAACCTATGGGGCAGTGGTTGGTTGACAACATGCCGCGCGGGATTAATCTTGAAATCCCAAGTCGTCATGAACCTGAACGCGAGATTCCATTTATTTCTGAAGAAGACAAATGAACGGTTTTCTCCTCGACACAAACGTAGTCTCAGAGTTAACAAAGAATGTGCCGAATTCGCAGGTCATTGCGTTCTTGGCCGCTCAAAACGATCTGTGGTTGTCGATTATCGTGCTGCATGAACTGGATTTTGGCTTGAATTTGCTTCCTTTGGGGCGTCGTCGAGACCGTATAAGTGCTGCTTTAGCGGCATTCGTCACGGAGTACGAGGACCGAATTCTGCCAGTAGATCGTCCAGAAGCTGAACAGGCAGCCTCCCTGAGGGCGCAAGCTCGTCGTTCTGGTCGTGTCCTGCATTTGGGCGATGCGCTAATCGCTGGTACAGCCAAAACACATAACCTCGCTGTTGCAACGAGAAACGTGGCGGATTTCGATGGCTTAGACGTGGATGTTACCAATCCCTGGGAGGCGACGTGACAGGCATTACCGAATCCACCGTAGAGGACGCTGCGCTCGCCTATTTGGAGGACCTCGGCTGGGGCGTTGCCCATGGTCCCGATATAGTGCCTGATACGCCGGGGGCAGAGCGAGCGGATTATGGAGATGTGGTTCTGGGGCAGAGGTTGCGCGATGCGCTTGCGCGGCTCAATTCCGATCTTCCCGCGGATGCATTGGACGATGCTTTTCGCAAGCTGACCCGTCTTGAGGGTACGTCGCTGGCATTTCGCAATCGTGCTTTTCATCGTTTGATGGTGGATGGCGTTACGGTGGAGTACCGGGATGCGGGTGGGGGTGTGCGTGGGGCGCAAGTGAGGGTTATCGATTTTGACGATCCCTCGAATAATGACTGGCTCGCGGTCAATCAGTTTACGGTTACTGAGAATAAGAATACCCGACGTCCGGATGTTGTGCTGTTCGTGAATGGCT
>JAPPMR010000529.1 GCA_028818995.1 Candidatus Poribacteria bacterium
GATGTAAGAAATCGGTTCGCAAGGTAACTCCGCAACAAACCTTCTTGTCGTCCCGCCATAAATCGTGATCCATACACGACATCTGCTTTGTTTGTCAAAATAGGTTCAAGCAATTTCGGGTAATCTTGTGGGTCATATTCTAAATCTGCATCTTGTATGAGGGTAATCTCTCCTGTAATATGTTGAAAACCGGTTCGCAAGGTCGCACCCTTGCCACGATTTATTTCATGGTAAAATATTTTAGCGGTATTTTCAGATGAATTTTGGAGGTTTTCTAATATTTCGCGCGTGCCATCTGTTGAACAATCATCAACCAGAATAAGTTCTTTTTCCATTCCGATTTCAACCGCATCTATCTGTCGTAAAATTTCTTCTAAATGCTCAGCTTCATTGAAAATCGGAATCACAATGGATAGTTTTTGCGCCATCCAGATTCCTCCAGTCTATCAAAGATTATGATCAATCCTCCGTCTCTTTAGAGGATGTGACAAGACACAACCGATTTTAAAAAGGATACCTTATTATGGGATTTTATGCAAGTATTTTTAGGGAGACCACATAGACTACCATATCTTAAATAGTTCTCACATTTATCCAAAATTCCTTACTGTAGGGCAACCTTATGGTCATGATGCCCTCTAAAACCAGGTAAACTTGAAAACTAACGACTGTGTGATTATGAAGAAAGAGATTGATTTTTTTTAGAAATAGCGTTAATATCTTATAGGGTCTAAATCATACCTATCTTTAACAAGTCTTAACCTGAATATTGAAACAATCGGCTAACCAAATGCGAAATCAGTTGAAAATCTTGGTCATACTTTATCTGTGCTTGCCACTATCTGCACTCACTGCAGAAAAAAACGATCATGCCAAATATGTGCAGCATGTAGAGCAAGGATTTGTTTTTCTATTTCAAGGAAATAATAAAGGGGCAATAGATGCATTTGAATCGGCACTTGCTGTTGAACCGAAACACTATGAAATACTACACTATTTGGGAGTAGCATACACACAAGAAAAATTTTGGAATAAAGCAGTTGAAGTTTACCAACGCTCTTTAGAACTGAAGCCAGATAATATTGAGGCACTACATTCATTAAGCCTTGTCTATTTTAAACTCAATCAGTGGGCAGATGCAGTTGAACCTTTACGAAAGGTGATAACGCTATCTCCACAACATGCACGCGGGCATGAACTCCTCGGTAAAGTTTACCTCAAGCAGCGTCAATTTTCGGACGCTGTTGACGTTTTAACACGGGCGATTGAGCTAAAACCTAACGCTGCAGGAAGTTATAATGATCTTGGAACAGCACATCTCAATTTAAAGGATTACCCGCAAGCAATAGAAAACTTTAGGAAAGCAATAAAGTTTGGACCGTCTCGCTACGCAGAACCACATTATGGACTTGGCACTGCGTATCTCCGTATGGGGGATAAAGAAAAAAGCAAAAGAGAGATGCAAATATATCAGCAGTTACAAAAGGAATATGCTGAATATGAACGTTTCACTCGCTTAACTCGGACTGAGCCAAATGACCTTGAAGCGTGGAGGGGTTTGGCAAATGTGTTAATGCAACAAAAAAGATATAATGATGTGGTACCTGTCTTCCAGAAATGTATTGAGATTGCCACCAGACAAAGAATGTCTGCAGATGTTATTGCGAGTTTTTATCACGGACTCAGCCAAGCGTTTATCAATCTAAATTATCCTAAGCATGCCCAAGAATCAGTCCGTAAGGCTATTCAATTAGCCCCCAATATAGCAGTTTTGTATAATACGCTTGGTAGTACTTACGCCATGTTGGGAGATGTTCGAAATGCAATTCCAGCATTCCGCAAAGCAATTGAATTAGATGGCGAACAACCCCACTATCACCTCAATCTTTCAAAACTGTATCAAAGTGTCGGTAACCACAAACTTGCCAAGGAACATTATCAGGCGTATGAACATTTCTTGTCAAAACAGAAGAAAAGAAAATAATCGTATCAAACTAAAAACCGGGACAGATACGTTAGATATTAGGTTATTTTTTACAACTTTGCTTATTCTTCTATTAAGTATTGCTTTTACTATAGCTGTGTCTGCTGAGAAAAAAGAAAATCCGTTGATACTGATCCCCGGCGGCACCTTTACAATGGGAAATGAAAAACGCGCGCCAGATGAAAGACCGACACATAAAGTATATCTTGATGCTTACTATATCAGTAAATATGAGGTCACCAACGCAGAATATTATGAATTTTGGCATAGTTTACAAGCCAATAATCCCCAAAAAACACAGGAATCGACTCAACACACACCAGAAAATTTTACCCATCTTCCACATATTGGAGACTGGCCCGAACGCGCTACAGAATTCCCCAATCATCCCATTGTTGGTGTATCGTGGCATGATGCTAAAGCCTATGCTGAATGGAAAGGCATGCGACTCCCGACGGAGGCTGAATGGGAAAAGGCAGCTCGTGGTTATTCAGACCGAACATGGCCCTGGGGCAATGCAATAAAACCTTACGCTAATACATCCGACAAAAACGACGGGTATGAAAATCGTATTGCGCCTGTTGGTAGTTTTCCAAAGGGAAAGAGTTATTTTGGAGTTATGGATATGGCAGGGAACGTATGGGAATGGACAGCAGACTGGTACAGCGATGTCTACTATTTTCATAGTCCAAAGAAAAATCCAACAGGACCAACTGTTGGTAGCTGGCGCGTTATTCGAGGCGGATCATGGATTGATACACTTCCGCGATGTAGTACAACCTTTCGATATTATTTTTACCCTACTCTGAAAACATCCTCTGTCGGTTTTCGGGTGGCAAAGACAGCAGAAAAACCCTCAAAATAGTCCTCACACATCAACGAGTTTCCTAATGTTAAAATCCGTTTTAACTCTTCTGTCCGTTTCCATAATATTTACAATTTGTAGTTCTGCTGAACAACTACCTGTTTTTGTAGATGCTACCAAAGAAGCTGGAATAGATTTCAAACATAACAACGGTAAAACTAAACATAAGCATATCATTGAGACAATGGGATCAGGTGCAGTCTTTTTTGATTATGACGCAGATGGAGATGCCGACCTTTATCTTGTTAACAGTGGGCCGGTTCCAGAAAAAGACGTTCCTGAGAGCGATTTCTATGCTGCCAGAAACTATCTTTACCGTAATGATGGAAACGGTCACTTTACAGATGTTACACATATTTCAGGAACAGGAGATACGGGTTACGGCATGGCTGCATCCGCAGGAGATATTGATAACGACGGGGACACTGATCTATATGTTTGTAACTTCGGTCAGGATACCCTGTACCGAAATAATGGGGACAGCACTTTTACAGATATAACAAAGGCAGCAGGTATTGATAATTCCCTCTGGGGTATCGCAGCAGTTTATCTCGATTATGATTTAGACGGTGATTTAGATATTTTTGTTGTCAACTATCTTATTTACAAATTGTCAATGCCTATAACGAAATATAAAGGGATAGTCGGTTATGGACACCCGCGAAGTTATGCGGGAACAGCGGATGTCCTCTATAGAAACAATGGGGATGGAACATTTACAAATGTTGCCGATGCAGCCGGTTTGGAAAATCCGAGTGAAGGGCGAGGCATGGCGGCAGTTGTCTGTGATTACGATAATGATCGGTTTCCAGATATCTATGTTGCAAATGACACAGGGCGCAATTTTTTATATCACAACAACGGTGATGGTGCATTTACTGATGAAAGTCTGTTTCTCGGCGTAGGATACGATGAAAATGGAGTTGCAGAAGGTTCTATGGGC
>JAPPMR010000499.1 GCA_028818995.1 Candidatus Poribacteria bacterium
TCTTTTACACGTTCTTTTTGAGATTCTGCTTCACCGGCAATGCCTTCAACAAAACAGTATGCCTCACCGGGACAGTTTTTGGTATCATATTTTTTACAGCATCCTGGGGTTGGACCGCCAAATGCCACAAGTAAAACGCTATCATATTTCATTTTTTTCTCCTATGCCATATTGGCAAATTGTGCGGGCATAAAACTTGGATCAACTGCAATTGCTTGTGCAAATGCTTCACGAGCAAGCGTTTCATCACCATTTGTACGGTGTGCAAGCCCGATAGAAAAATATGCCTGTGCAAGCTGTGTGCCTTCAATTCCGCTAACTAATGCTTTATAGATGGATTCCATACCCGGTGTAGGATCATCACCATTTCGGTAAGATGAGAGGATGTAGTTTGCTCCACGCAAAAGATGTGCTGGGGCATAATCAGGGTCCAATTCAAGTGCAGTATTGAGTGCCTTTTTTGCTTCAAAGAAAAAATCGCCTTTTTCAAGCACACTTGACACAGTACGAGAGGTTTGTGCAAGTAAATTTGCGTATTCTGTCCATGCGTCTGGTAGATTGGAAAATTTTTTAGTTGCTGCTTTCAAAATGGCGATGGCTAATCCGAAGTCGTTTCCTTCTGCAACCTCTTCTGCAGTCTCGCGGTATCCCTCAAAGTCCTTCAATTCTTGCGTCTGTTGGTTAAGCGTCTCGGCATCTCCCGTTGGGATAGCAGACGGTTTGAAGTGTTGCCATCCCGGTTCAGGGTCATCAATCAATCCACGATACACACGCAGAATGGCATAACGCGGTGTTCCCCAAACTTCAGCAATGTTGCGAATCCAGTTCGGCATGTTGGTTTCCATGTCGGTTAGCAACTCTGCTAAAGACATGTTCTGTTCAACCCGTTTTCGGACTTCTGTTAGGAAAAAGGACTCAATTTTAAGCAACAAGTCTATTTCAGCATCGTGTGCCAAAGGTCCGTGTCCGGGAAGCACATGATCTGGTGTGTATGTGCGCAATTCTTTAATTGTATTAATCCAATCGTGGTTTGCCATCAGTCCTTCATTCATGACGGGTTGTCCAAAAATCGGAAAACTACCAGTCATCACTGTATCACCAGAAACAATACATCCTTCTGCTGGGATCCTGATGGCAGTTGCGTCATCTGTCTCCGCTTTTCCTAAATGAACGAGATGCAAAGGTTGATTGCCTAAATCAAGTTCGGTTTCATGCGTGAATGTCTCCTGCGGCAAAAATGGTGGATCCCCAAGGGTAAAACCACGAGAACGGAGAAAGTCCTCTTGACGCGGTGCCCTGTTCACCATAAAGTCTTTTGTCATCTCGCGTGCGACAACAGTTGCCCCTTCTTGGCGAAAAATTATGTTTCCGTTTGTATGATCCCAGTGGTAGTGCGTGTTAATCGCATATAATATCGGTTTTTCTGTGATGGTTCGAATCGCTTTCAGCAATCGTTTTCCCATCATCTGATTTACCTGTGTATCAATAACGGCAACACCGTTATCTCCTATAATAATAGAAGAGTTGACGATATTGCGAAACAGATACACTCGTTCTGTTACCTTAACAAGTTCTCCGTACTGGCGTGGGGCAAAAGGGTTTTCTGAAATGTTTTGCATCAACTATCCTGATATGTTTTTGCGATGTTCACGAAATGTTTGACGTTTTCAAATGGTGTATCTCTATGAAGTCCATGGCTAAGATTTAAAATGTGTCCTGTTTTCCCACCCTGTTTTATACAAGTTTGGACGGCTTCGGTGATGTCTGAAAATGTGCCATCGCGCAGAATATCGTTATCAACATTTCCTTGGAAAGCAACCGAATCGCCTATTTCCGTTTTGGCTTTTTCAAGGTCTACACATTTTCCAATGCTTAACACATCTGCTCCGCTCTGACGCATTAAATTAACGTAAGAACACTCTTTTGCAAACAAGATTCCCGGTGCGTCAGAATTAAGTTCAGCAAAAATCCGTTGGTGATATGGAAGCGCGAAATCTTCATACATCTGCTGCGATAGCACATCTGCTATTGACTCGAATAGCTGCACAATCTGAACACCTTGACTAATTTGGTAATTCAGATAGTTAATCGTCATTTCAGTCAATTTATCTAACAACTCGTGTAGTAGCTCTGATGCGTCTTCCATCATTTCAAAGACAGGAGTTGCTTTCTCTGAGATTCCAGCACCTCTTTTCATTGGGCTTTCCCCTGCTATGAGAAAAAAAGCGAGTGTTAATGGAGCACCAGCAAAACCGATAAGCGGCAACTCACCATTCAATGTCTTACGCAGTGAGCAAATTATCTGTCCAGTGTACTCTAATTGTACGTATGGATCATCTAATGGACATAGGGCATCTACTTGGGATTGTGTTCGTATCGGTTCGCTTAAAATGGGACCGGGGGAAAATCGGAAGTGAGCACCCATTGGTGCAAGCGGGGTAAGAATGTCTTTATACACTATAATAGCATCTACACCAATGCGTTTGGGAAGAAGTGAAATTTTTACTGCCCACTCAACATCAGTGTCAGACATCGGAGTGGGACAAGTTCGGAAGAGGCGTTCTAAAGGAAGGTTAAGTTCTTGGCGAATCTGTCGGTATAGAGGATCTGATCTGCCTGCCTGCCGCATCATCCATACAGGCACACGTTCCACTGGCACACGTTTTGCCGCGCGAAGAAGTAAGTCATTTTTTAATTGTTGTTCCATATTTAAAGGAATAGCCTCTTTACCGTGTTTTTAAACGGGCAAGTTCCTCTCGAAGTCTCAAGACTTCTGATTCCGCATTCTGTCGCGCCTCAGCTTCATGTTGGACACGCGTTTCAGCTTGTTCAGCACGCGTTTCAGCTTGTTCAGCACGCGCTGTCGCTGCCTCAGCACGCGTTTCAGCTTGTTCGGCACGCGCTGTCGCTGCCTCAGCAGGAGTTTGCAGCCAATTCCCCGCACCCGGGGCGTAAACCCCAAGACCATCATCTAATAAATGAAAATTCAAGTTTAATACTTCAGAACGCAATCCACCATCAACGTCTGGGGAAACTTCATCATAAGCATCCTCAACAAGTCGAAATCCCATCAACGGTGTTGGTAAATAACGTCTATCAACATCATAGAGGAAATACTCCGGAATTCCCATTGCGGCATAGTGTGCGACTTTCCCCTCTAAATCATTTTGATAGGTGCGTTTGCTTGAAAACTCCATTACGAAATCGGGAGCTTTGCCTTCCTCCCATACTTTGTAGGTGCGGCGGTCTTTCCGCCCTATCCCGAAAGAGACAAGAATATCGGGCGACACAGCAGTTCGGAGGGGCCCTTCAATGTCATACATCATGATATTGCCGGAGATATAAACTTCTGGTCTCTGCGCAAAATGCCCCTCAAGGACTTGCCGCAGCCAGATTATCCACTGAATGTGGAGATCAGTATCAGCCATAGGTTTTCCATCCGATTCAGGGTAGAGATCTGCCGTTTCTGTCGGCGCGTAAGGCATTTGGCGCACGTTTGGATAATTTTCCATCGGTGTCCCTCCTATCCATAAGGTTATGTGAGTTCATCACAAGTATCTATTGAGATATACTTCTCTTCTGACGCCGTTCCAAAAACTGACGTAGTTTCGCAAAACTTTTCACGTTTTTCATTATCCTGCCGCTTTCTCTCTCTTCAAGATAGAGTAAAAATCCCATAAGATAGAGACTCGCCAAAAATAGTAGAAAACCTGTTAGGCATTGTGCAATTGCCCAATAATTTAGTTTTAAACCAAGGTAAGGGGTGACAACTACGTCGTCGACGGTCGC
>JAPPMR010000239.1 GCA_028818995.1 Candidatus Poribacteria bacterium
GCGAACCGGTGTTTGTAATACACCTCGGCACGTTTCTGACTGTGTTTTTTTGTCATGTTTCCTTCTCCATGATGCGGATGACTTGAGGGAACTGACGCTTTGCTTGTCTCAAACGTCTTCATCATATTGATTCTAAGCGTTTTGAAAATCTTGCCAATCAATTCCCAACTGCCGAACAACGGTACGAATCGTTCCGAATTTCAGGTCACGACTACCCCAATCCGGAACAACAGTAACTCGTTGGGTATTGGGATTAAACCATTTCCGGTGTGATCCACCGCCTCTTCTCTTACGCTCTTGACACCCAAGAGTCGTTAACTTTCGGGCAACTTCTCTATATCTCACGAGGCAGATACCAGCGTTTCCAGCCACACGGGGCCCTTTGCGTCAGAAATCTGAGTATTCTCTGGTAATGAGCGTCCCATCTCTTGATATAATTCGAGGACTGCAGCAAAGGCATCTTGGACGTTTTCTAATGCTTCACCTAACGAATCACCTTCGGTCACTAACTCAGGCAACAGTGGAGAAGTCACTGTATATCCACCTTCAGGTTGAGGTGTCAAAAGGAGTGGTATTTTATATTCCATCAAAACCCTCCGTCTCTCGTAAATCTACATGCATATCAAATTCAGATCGTTTCTTCATGTGAATTGATATTGTGATCCTATTGCTTCGCTAGCATTGCAGCAATGTTTGCCGGTAACTTAAAATCGTTTCTTTCCTCAAAGTCTTCAATATTCTTGTGGTCGTTATGGAATGCATCGATAATGTTTATGCCCATATCCTGGGTAGTCCTCAGATCATCTTTCGCTTTTTTCCATTCTTGTAAGTATAATTGCACTTCTCCACGATTGTAATAGGCGTCGGCAAAATCAGGATCTAACTTTATAGTTTTATTATAATCTCTAATAGCAAGTTCCAATTTTCCTTGGTTATAGTAGGCGGCACCACGATTATTATAGGCTTGGGCATCATTAGGATTTAGTTTAATAGTCACACTGTAATCTTTGATAGCACTATCGTAATCGCTTTTTTCTGCATGAGATACACCGCGATTGTAATAGGCTAGGATATAGTCAGGTTTTAGTTTTATAGCTGTGTTGTGGTCTTCAATAGAACGGTCATAATCCCCTTTTCGTTGGTAAGCAGCACCGCGGTTAGTATAGGCTTCAGCGAAATTGGGATTTAGTTTTAGTGCTTTACTAAAGTCTTTGATGGCGCGATCATAATCTCCTTTTTCTGCGTAGGTCGCACCACGATTAACATAGGCTTCAACAAGATCAGGTTTTAGTTTTATTGCTGTATCATGTATGTCTCATCATGCTCGCTGTATTCTTTAGAGAAACACGCAATGAAAAAAGCACCTTTCCGAATATCTTCTTTCCAGAAACCGCCAGGCTTAAGATTCTGTACGTCTCGCCAGACATCGATGCCGCGCGCTGTGAGTTCTTGATAGAGCTTATCAACTAATTTCTTATTCTCATGAACATAAGAAATAAAAATTGGTTCCATTGTCTGGCATTTCCTTTTGGAGTGTTGATTGGTTTTATTGAAAAATGATAACACATTCAGTTAACAGATGTCAACCGAATTTGGAGATTTGAAACCTAAGTCACATACCGCTCCGCTGGAGCATAATCCGCGAAATCTGTGTAATCCTCGATTCAGACAACATTAACCTATCCTTTTCCCTTCAAACTCCGCGCCTTCCGCAGCCGAGATTCCACCAGATTCACAACCGCTTCATACACACCATCCCGTTCACCTTGTGTGAGACTGAGGGCATCAAAGATGATTGCGTCAAGGGCGCGACGGTCATCCGAGGGTTCAAACATTTCCCATGAAAACGATGTGAATACCGCTGCATCCTCAAATGCAAAGGTTTTTGGATCCAAACACAGCAATTCCGATACTTCTTAGGTCTGAATTTTCAACAAACCGCCATCGAAGTTAGAACGTCCCGCCATATTTACCATCAGATCGGATGTTGGGTTTCACTTGTGCTGGAGTGCTTTCGGGTGCTTGGTGAGTTTGAACATTCTCTTCTCTATGAGGTTTTCAGTAAGGTCCCCGTTCAACCTAACCATAGGTGTCAATTTAGGGATTTTCATACCATTTTGTAGTAGGGGCCCCACAAATGCTGCAGAAACACCCAAGCAAAAACCCCCTACGGGGCTTAGGTCTATGAGGTCCCGTTTTTCTATAGAGATACCATTCCTACGGGATTCAAGAGGTTTTTGAAGGATACCTCAAGGTTGCTGTGTAAAACTCGGTTCGGTTAGGAATGCAGATCGCATTTGGGCGTGTACGCCGCAAAACCGAACCTACCGGACTTGGTCCGCGACGGTTGTTTTTTTTTAAATTGACACCTATGGGTCTCCGTTCAACCGAACCTACAGGCTTTGCGGAGAGGCGAGGATACAATCCTCGCCAGCGGCAGGGGAGGCTCCTTCACTGAATTTGAAACCTTCTACGGCTCTTGACAAACAAATTCCGTTGGGTTAAAATAGTGGTCAACGTTTATTCGTGAACCAGACCAGATGCGATAAATTCATCACAGAATCCGGCAAGGAAATTACGTCTCCTATGTCAAATCCAATCGCTGATGCGCAAGCCTTAGAAACCGAAGGCAAACTCGCTGAAGCCATCCAAGCCTACGATAGTATCCTCGGCTCCACAGATGACACATCCATTCTCGCGCTCGCTAATTTTCGGTTGGGGACAATCTATCGGACGTGGCGAGAGCTTTTCACGGCGCAACGATTTTTGGCGAAAGCACATCAACTCGCGCCAAGCGACACCGACATCCGAGACGCAATTGAGGAGCTCAATCTGCATTTTTCGGAGAATCGAGAGGTGATTGCGGAAGAGATGTCCCGTAAAAATAGTGACCAGATTGTGTCTCTATTTCGTATTGCTACGGGGATTAAACTTATCACAATGGATAAGGCGGTTCAGGCGTATCCGTTGTTGAAAAGTCGTACCAAGATTTTTCCGAACGCTGCAGTTGCCAAGCATCTCCTCACCGATATTCAGATCACGGAGGAGGAGCGGAACTCAGCGATCGATTTCCTGTTGGAAAGGGATTGGCTCGTCAACACTGGGGTGTCGCTTTACACGATAGCCGAGCGCGGGTTGTCCACTTTTTATACGGAACTTGCGCAGTTGCACGTCGCCAATGCGGATTACTCGGAGGCGGTGTCGTGTTATGAACAGTCATATTGGTTGGACCCGTCACAGCATTATCTGCGCTACCAGCAGGTTATCTGTCATGCTGAAGCGGAGGCGTGGGATGCAGCGGTTGAGATTGTTGGGCAACTTCCGACCGAAGTCCCAGAAGATGTAGACCTCGTGATGTATCATACGGCTGTTGCGCAGAGTTATCACTATATCTATCAAACAACGCAGAATGAAGATGCCAAACAGAGAGTCGTTGAGGCGTGTGAGGTGGTGTTGCGTTTGGACAAGAAGGCGAAAGAGATTTCAAGACTCCTTGCATCATATCAGGACAAAAAGAGTTGGTGGCGTAGGTAAGTGTGTCGTCTCTACGGGGTTCGGTGCGGTTGCAAACCGGATCATAGGGGTCAATTTAGGGAGTTTTCAAGGTATTTTGTAACAACCTCTCTACAAATGCTGCCCCTACGGGGCTTTATCTTTTTTTGATTCCCATTTCTACACAGATACCATCCCTACGGGATTGAAAAGGTTTTTGAACGCTTCAAAGTTTCTGTGTAAAACTCGGTTCGGTTGGGAAACCGAACCTACCTGACTGG
>JAPPMR010000943.1 GCA_028818995.1 Candidatus Poribacteria bacterium
CCAATAAATTATAAATCAGTCATTAGATTTGAGGATGTAACAATCTCCCAAAATCTCCGTAGAGTTTATTATAAGACTTTTTCCTGAAAACGTTCCTATGGCAACAAATAACAATACGGTTTTTAAAAATGTGAACTCAGCAGTTCAGACGATACTCTCGCAAAAATTCGGTGGGGAGGTGCGTCTTAATAAAGGTGAGAATATCCATCCTCAATCCTTATATCGTTACAAAGTTCTTTCGGGGCCTGATGGGATACCCGAAAGTGTTTTTGTTAAACGGAAGCGGGCAAGGAGAATTCGTATTGAATGGGCATGTCTGCAGTTCTTGAGTGAACAGATAGGCGAAAATAGTGTAACACCGCGCTTTTTTGGCGGTGGATATACTGGAAAAAATAACGTCCCACTCATTGTGATGGAAGATATGGGCAACGGTCAGAATCTCAGAGCAACATTACTCTCTGATGATAGTCAAACAGCAAAAATGGTTCTGATTGAATGTGCTAAGGCTCTCGGCAGAATTAACGCACATTCAATTGGCAAGGCGGAAACATTCCTCAAAATCCGGGATTCAATTGTCCGTATTGAGCAGCCAAGTGAAGACCTCTATAGTGTTTATACTGAAAAGTTGACGGAAATATGTGGTGCTGCAGGTATCATACCTTATCAAGAGTCCTTTTCCGAGTTAAAGGCACTTGTAGACTTCCTTGAACCTTCCAATCGTTTTCACGGACTAACCCACGGTGATCTTTATCCCGTAAATGTTTATCATTCTACCTCAAAATCGAAAGTGTACGTTTTTGACTATGAGTTTGGACACTTCCAACATGTGCTTGTTGATGGGTTTCAGATTCGTGTTCATCTTGATATGTGGGCGGACGTTTCGAGGTTTCCTGACGATATAGTGCAGGAGATGGAAAGGGCATACCGCGCGGAACTTGCCGCAACTTGTCCTGAAGCACAAGATGACACGTGGTATTATCAAGGTATCATAGAGGCATGTGTTTATGAGACGATCCGTTGTATTTACCGGTTTTTTGAACCGCCAAAAAATGTGTTTAGCAATATCATAAATGACCGTCCCGCTGGTGATTATGAAGCATTGAGGACAGACCCGAATTACAACCATTGGGGATTACCCGCTGTGCGCAGACGTGTTTTCTACCGTTTAGGCATGTTGGCGCAGTTGACAGAAGAATACGGTTATCTGCAAGCACTTGGGGCAACAGCGAAGAAAATCCACGATAAATTCATTACAATATGGCCACCTGAAGTCCAAGAAATGCCACTGTTCCTCGCATTTCATCATAATTTAATCAAAAACAATAAGTCAACAACTAATAACAGATAAGAAAGGAGAACATCTTCTGTGAAGCCATCTGTCTCATATTTAATCTGTGCGACACCTCGTTGTGGAGGTTACCTGCTATTTGAGGCTTTGGAGAATACAGGCCTCGCTGGAATACCCGGAGAATATTTTTGGGACGATAAAGAGTGGGCAAAAAAATGGGGTACAACGGATTATCCTGGTTTTCTCAATAAAGTAAAAGAAAAAAGCACAACCCCAAACGGTGTTTTTGGAACAAAACTTATGTGGGGTTACTTTGATAAGTTTATCGGTAAAGTGCGCCAAACACCGCAATTTAAAGATCGTGATCTGTCTCCGTATGCAGTGCTGTCAGAACTGTTTCCCAATTTACATTATATCTGGATTATGCGTCGAGATAAGGTGCGTCAAGCAGTCTCTTTTTGGAAAGGACTTCAGGGATTGGTTTGGTGGAAAAGAATTGGTGATCCTACACCTAAACTGGAAAAAGAACTGAAGTACAACTTTGCGGCTATTGACTATCTGGTTCAAGAGATTGTTTTACACGAAGCAGCATGGCAAGAATATTTCACCCGATACAATATAACCCCTTTTACGGTAATTTATGAAGATTTTGTGCCTTACTATGAGGAAACAGCACTTCGGATAATGGATTGGCTAAAAATATTATATCCTGAAGACCTTGTGTTTGGGGAAAGACGTTTATTGAAACAAGCGGATAGTGTGTCTGAGGAATGGGTTCAACAATATCGTGATGACAAAAAGGAAAAAGAGAGAGGTCTGGAAACCTACTCTCCTTTTCCTTTTTCTTCTTGGAATTTCAATACATCCGACGTTCTTTAAATATCTTGGGTCTGATGTGTAATAAAAACTGAATATGGGATACCTTGTTAGGCGCGATTTCAAATCGCGCCTAACAATAGAATGAAAATTGATAACCAACAAATGTTAATACTTCTTAATTCTCGCCCAACTTGTGGCTAATTTACCTTGCGGATCAACGCTTACAGACCCGTGCAATCCATTTTCTCGGATGGCATTGATCTGATCCACGTCCAAGTCGGTACTGAAAATAGCGAGTTCATCTAAAAAACCCAACATAAATGTGTGTCCCGTTAGACGTGCGCCGATGTTTACATCCTGCGCTTCACCGTTCGTGTTCATCTCTTTATCGTTGCCTATCTTCTCTTGAAGTTCACCATCAACATAGAGATCATGGTCTTGCACGGAGTCTGCACCTTCAGGAAAAACTACTGCTAAATGATGCCACTCGCCATCACAGACGTTGGTATTCCCATAGTTCTGCCCTCCATTAACCTCAATTCTTAAGAAGCAATTCTCACCGGTTACATGCGCGCGGATGTAGTATTTTTCTCCAGACGCATTAGGTCCCCACTTTACCCATGAATGGTCTCTTGTGCCATTGGCTTTAAACCAAAAGAGCGTTGTTCTGGGTTCTGTGCCGCCAACACCAGCATAACCAGTTACGATCAGATTGTCATCTTCTCCATCGTATCGTAAACATTTGCCAAAAACACCCTCGGCGTATTGTGCACCAATTATTTCTCCATCTCGCCCATGGGGAGAAGAATCTGTGGCGACCTCGCCTTTTCCTTCGTCAAAGAGATATATCACTTCGATTGTCCCTTCGTCAACCAAGGCAGCATAGGTGATACTGGTGACCGACAATGTGAAAATTATAACACTTAACCAAACTAACATTGATCCACTTTGATTCCCAAATTTCATCTTCGTTTCCTCCAATATCAAATTGATCGTTTTCACTAATTTAAAACGTATGTTTTGATTCAGGTTTAGATTGAATTGTGGCGTTTGTAATCAGATATTCCATTGTAGTTACATTCGCCAGAAAATCACAACGGGTATAAAGATGTCTCAAAAACATTATAGATATTACTATAATGTCCAATTATAACAAAAACTCTTAAAATAGACAACGGAAATTGTAACAAAAATGTGACATGAATTATGAAATTTGAAGCGCAAAATAGATCGCATATCATCAAGAAGTATGATAATGTGCTTGCCACAATCGGATTAGCCCGGTAAAGCACCATGATAATTTACACCTGTAAACATTCCAAGCACCATCCACGCGCCGACAATACCAAACTCACCTATAATCAATCCCATGAACAACGGACGAAACTTGCGAAAATATCCGATGCCGCCCGATTTCAGCACCAAAAACTTCAAAAACCAACCGATGAATATACATGACCAAAGAAAATAGGAGGAATAAACCGCTCCCATTACATATCCAATTGGATGGAGTTGCCACCACATAAATTGGCGTTGCATAATGAGTAGAAAGGATGTGATTCCGACTCCTAAAATCATACTGTATGCTTCTCCTAATTTAGCATCTCTCGGATACTGAATTAGTGAAACCATGTGATTAAAATATCTTGGTGCTCCGACGAAGGG
>JAPPMR010000879.1 GCA_028818995.1 Candidatus Poribacteria bacterium
GACATGTGTTAGAACTTCGGGGGGAACGACTCTGTCATTGACACGAACAGGAAGGACAGCATGTGGGAAAATTAGCCGCTTGATTTCAGCACCGCTTTGTTTGATAAGGAGTAAAAAGCGAAGTTGTTTCATGCCTCCACCTGTTGAGCCAGCACATCCACCGTAGAACATAAGCGTGACTAAAATGAATTGGGATAGATAGGGCCACATTTCAAAATCAGCGGAGCCGTAGCCTGTTGTAGTGGTTATAGATAAGACTTGGAATGCGGCGTGGCGGATGGCATCTCCGACGGAATCGTACGGTATCTGTTTATCAACGTTTTCAAATCTCACGGTATTCCAAGAAACAAGAAGAATGCTTGCAAGAATCACGACACAATAGAATCGGAATTCGGTGTCTTTAAAATAACTTTTGACATCACCGCGGAGTGCACGATAGTGCAAGGCAAAATTAGTTCCTGCAAGGAACATAAAGACTATAATGACCGTTTCAATATAGACGCTATTGTAGTGAGCAATACTGGCGTTTTTGGTTGAAAATCCGCCAGTAGCCATTGTGCCAAAGGTATGGCAGAGCGCATCGAAAAGGGTCATGTCCCCGAGCCAAAGCAGCAGTGTTTCTAATACCGAGAGTAAGATGTAAACTCCCCACAGCAATTTGGCTGTTTGTGCAATACGTGGTGTTAACCGGTCTGTTTGGGGGCCCGGTGCCTCTGCGCGAAACAGCTGCATTCCACCCACACCAAGCATCGGGAGAATCGCTACAGCAAGCACAACAATGCCCATGCCGCCAAGCCAGTGGCTGAAGCTGCGCCAAAACAGCATTGCATGTGACAGATGTTCAATTTCTGTTAAAACTGTAGCACCAGTCGTTGAGAAACCGGACATTGATTCAAAATAGCAGAACGTGAATTCTTCTAATGGAGTACGACCTTCTGCTGAGAAAACATCTGCTAAAAGATAAGGGAAAGCGCCAAAGAGTGCTACAAAAACCCAACCTAAAGCGACAATTGCAAACCCTTCACGTATACCGAGTTCTGGTTCTGAGGGTCTAATACTGAACCGAAGAATTAAGCCAACACATAATGTTATAACGGTAGCATAAACAAACGCGAACAGATCTTTTTGGGGTTCGCCTGCGCTGAAATGGTAGTAGATGGCTATGCCCAACGGCAATAGCATTGTCCCAGCGAGACAAATTAATAGGTTGCCGAGTGTATGAAAAATGAGTTTTCGACTCATAGGTGGTGGTTACCGGTAAAATGAAGATTTTGCCGTGCGGTAGAATATAGTTTGACATATTTAGGGAAGGATGTCAAGTTTTTTATATCAAAGGGCAATTTTAGATATTGGTGAGGAAAAGGAGAATAAGGCCAGGTCTCACAGTTCATCCATAGAGACTTCTACAATATCTTTTTCATCTGCGATAAAGTATCGGTAGTGTGGAAATTTTTCTGCGAGTTTTCGGTTTTCGTTTTTTCTATCTTTAGCGTAGATGTGCGGTTTGGCAAAGGGGGCGTTAAATGGATAATGGATCTGATAGGCGAGTGCATCTTTCACAAAGACAAGTGCTTGCTCAACATTGTTTTTATTCAGATATTTCTGAATTGTAACATCTTTTCCGTAATATTGATAGGTTTTTACTGTTGCAGGCACATTTAAAAGAAAGGCAAATAGAAACAGACCAGTAAACACTAAACAGAGGATATTTTGAGATCGGTCTTCAGATAAAGATTTCCACTGAGAAGCAATGAATTGCATGGTCAAAGACACGCCTCGACTTGTTAAGAGAATTAATGCTGGTAAACTTTCGTACACGAATCGCGGTCCAAAATCCAACCGGTTGAAAAAATAGAAGAATTGTCCAACGAGCAACGCACCTATCCATCCGACTAACACCCACTCCCAGAATCTCTTTTTTCCGTACGCAAGGAAGAGACATGCAAAGAAAAGTGAGGGTATTGGCCACTCAAAGAGAAAGATACTTAGTGCATTCAGATTGCTAAAAATATGCTTGAAACCTTGTGCTACGGTGTGGGGTTGATCGCTCCATGGTGCCTGGTGAAAACCTGGAAAGTGATCTTTACCGTGCATGGCAATATACCCGAAAAGCAGTGGATGTCCTGTCGTTGCATAGTTGTAAGCGAGGAACGTTACACACGCAACGAGTATCGGGACCATACCAATAAGGATATGACGAAGTGATAACTCTTTCCGCTTGACAATTGCTGCAATCCCCATCAGCACACAAATCCAGACCGTTGTGTAGGGCCGGCACAGCAGTGCAACACCTAAAGTTACGCCACAAACCACTGCTGAAAAAAGGGGGCGTTTGTTTTTAATCATCCGGACGAAACTCAGAAACGCCACCGTTATAAAAAAGAGTGTTGCAGTGTGTGAGGCAAACTCCGATGACATAAATAGAAAGAAACTGCTTGCACATGCCAACACGACGGCGAGTTTTGCAGTGTCATCTCCATATAGTTCTTTGGCGAGTAGGAAGATACAAACGATTGTTAGTCCACCAAGAATAGGGTTGACAAGCCAAGTGATTCTGAAAAGTACACCTAACGCCAGGACTGCGGGGTACCCTGGCGGATAGACCGTATACCATTTATCGGAGAGGATAGTATTGCCGACTTCAAAAAATTGGGTTTCGGGAGGTAGTTGTGCAGCAAGCGTCCCGTGTGCAAACAAGCGCGCCTGGAACAGGTATGAACAGCTGTCCATAAATCCGGGTACGCCATCAAATATGTGCCACGAAATAGAACCGCAGATTAGCACACAACCGATAAACATTTCAATCATAAATGGACGTGGGTGAATATTGCGGATCCATTGGATAATACGAGAGCAGATTTTATGAGGACGGGAGAGTTGCATGCCGATTAATCCGCGAAAACATAAGACCATACCGAGACTATTAACAACTATACCGTATAAATCTGAAAGGCGTTTTACATAGTTAAACTGGGCGTACAGTGGCAGGACACAGATCGTTAGCAAAATGCAAAAAACAACAGCGTGAACTGTCTGTTGCTGCAACACTGTAAAATTTTTGAGTATTAAAAGGAGTATGTAAAGTAGGAGTGCCCCGGCAATTAGATTTAACCCCCAGAGCGGAAAAGAGATTGACAGATAGGAAGATTCATGCCAAGAAATGAGTACTTTGCCATCAAGAATAACAAGATTCTTTTTGAGCCAATACCCGATAGTGAAACAGAAGAGTCCTCCTAACAGATAATTCGCTATTCTATGCCACGGAAGGTGTTCTGATCTCATATACAATAACCCTAAACTATCTCATACTAGTGTTTTGTCAACATATTATTGTAGGTCGCGATTCGGAGATCGCTCCTACAGAAGTCTTGTGTATTGTAGGAGGGAACTCCGATTCCCGATAACTAATAGGTTGAGTCGTGATTCGGAGATCACTCCTACAGAAGAAGTGTAAACTTATTTTTCTAATTCACTATAATAGCCGGAAAGCGTACTGCCAACCGAGTACGAGTTTCCACGTGTTTTTAAGTTGCGTGCCAGTGAGGTTCTGATAAACAGGCAACATGAACTCAATAGCGAGGCGCTGCCCTGCCAGTGTACCTGTCGGTACTATCAAATTACTTGAAATCGCAACATCAAGCCTATTAAAACCTTGAAAATCGGGGCGGTGGCTTGGACTCCTGTTTAGGTCCAAATCTGGATGGTTTCCCGTTATGCTTCCCTTATGCGAAAACAGTAACCGCGCGCTGAGACTGATCCAATTGTTAACAC
>JAPPMR010000448.1:0-1573 GCA_028818995.1 Candidatus Poribacteria bacterium
GTGAGTTTCGTCGCGATTCGGAGATCGCTCCTACAGAAATGTGTCTCTTTAATTTTAAAGTTCACCATAGATTATGGCGAGGTATACTCCTCGCCATTTCCCACAAATTTCTATCCAAACGATTCGTGCATTCTTCAGCACCGACGACACTTTATTTCTTATCAATAAGAGTACGTATCGCATCCGCTGCCTTTTCTGTATCTCGCAGCGGTGTACTTGAATTACAATTTGATGCAAGTGCTTTGTCTATCTGTTGCGATAACCCATCCAGTGTACACCTACTCACAATTGAATGTTGTTCCATATACTCATAGACTTTATACCGTTTTGGTTGTCTTCGTCTTTTTTCTGAAAGTGACAGAATGATAACCTTACGTTCACTACTTGCTGCCTCACATACCATTGAAAAACTATCCGCAGTAACGATAAGTATATCACTTAAAGCAAGAATGGCTTGATATGGGTCATCAAGTTCTGAAGTGGTATCAGGTTCAATAAACAAAAGACACCAGTCGGTAGACTCCAGTTGAGATTTTAACTGCTCCGTCACATCTAATGGTGTTCGGCGAGAGGTTGTCACCGATATCTGGGCGTTCATTTTTTGGACGACTGTCTTGCAAATTTTGCTTAAGTGCTCAGCGTCTTCTATAGTAATAGTCTCATGTTGATCTGTCCCACCTACGAGTATGCCGATACGCGGGCTGTCTGGCAGATTGAGTTTCTGCAGCAATTGTGTTCGCTCAGCATTCAGTATGTCTGGAGAAATAGGATTTGGCACGCCGATCGTTTTGCATACATTGTCTCTGCCTTTGGCTTTGGCTTTTTCCCAAGAAAGCATCGGTAGAATTGCAAGATCAAAATGGCGAATGCCTACAGGTGAAGGCCTACGACAGGTGACCGTTTTGGCATGGAGAATTTTACCGAAAAGTAAATTAACTGCTGCAACCGATGATCCCGTTGAAAGAACAATATCTGCATCTCGGATTTGTAAAACGGAATTGTAGGTTTCTGCCGCGAGACTTAACCGGAGAAGTGTTTGGGTAAACGAGACAGATAATGGAATGCCTCCGAAAATACACATAAAAATGCGCAGAAGATTATCACGCCATTTAGCACGGAATTGTATCTCAAGCCATTCCATTTGGCATTTAGGCATTTTTTCCACAATGCCCAAAGATTGCTTATAATGCCCTGGTTTATTGTCACTTAAGATAACAACTTTCATTTCAATACATATTCAATCAATTCTGTAACACCGCGTTCATCTTCCATTCTTACAATACCGACATGTGGAACAAACCAAATTGTTTGATTATTTACGGTTGACTCCTCATTAGATAAAACGGTTTGCACGATTTTTGTACTATATTTTACTTCAAATGTGTTCTCAAATCTTCCTGCGGGTGTTTCAATGGTATCTTGGCTAATTACTTCGCCTTTGATATTGAAATGCACTTCAAAGGGAAATTGGAGAAGAGTGAGGTTTTGTAACATTATGTTCCCATTGACTTTTATATCAAGAGCATCCCATTGGGAATTGGCGGTTAACGGTATTTGGAAAAAGATAAGTTCA
>JAPPMR010000448.1:1583-3756 GCA_028818995.1 Candidatus Poribacteria bacterium
AGACCGGAATTGGTTCAAGTGTCACATTTAAGTCCAAACCTTGGAATTCATCTTTTACTGAAGTAAGAAGTTTGGTTTGAATGTAACGATCAATCTTTTCAGTAATGTCAAAAAAGATGTGATTTTGGGCAACGCGGAAGGATTTAGACTTTAAAAAATCGATTTCTGCTTCAGAAACTGGAGGGGTGTAGGTGAAGGTCTGATAGTTTTTTTCTTGGATGTCGTTTCCATCTGTAATTTCCCGTGTCCATTTAGAACCGTCAGCGTTTTGATAGACCCACCTGCTTCCAATAGCATCAGGGAAATAGTTCGGTTTCGTTTCAGTCGGTTCATGAATTTCATCAGAACCGCAGGCAATAAACAACAAGACACTGCAGAGAGTAAGAAATAACGCTTTCATTTCTTTAAAGATTCTACAGTTTTCTTAAAATGTTGTCCAGAAGAAAATATATTGAAAGACGCGAGAAAATCGCGCCTTTCAATATTGGTTTATTATTTTGCAGGCTCTTCCTTCAGTGCTTTAGCAACCATGCTTTCTAACTTTTCACCTCTGGCTTTATTAGAGATCAATTTGCCCTCTTTGTCAATGAGCCACATATTTGGAATAGAATAAATACCATACTGACGTGATACTGGACTATCCCATCCTTTACCACTGAAAACTTGCCGCCAAGGAATTTCATTCTCTTTGAGATAATCACGGAGTCTCGTTTCATCACTGTCAAGACTGATCCCAATTATGTCAAACCCTTTGTCCTTATATTTTTCGTAAACCTTCTTGACGTTTGGCATTTCTGCAACACACGGACCACACCAGACTGCCCAGAAATCCACTAAAACGACTTTTCCACGATATGCTTCAATGGAAATTGGTTCTCCGTCAAGATCAGTTGCCGAAAAATCGGGCACCATCTCTCCAAGAAACGCTAACCCCGGCACATACTTTTTCCGGTATTCATAAGCTAATTCATCATTCCCTCGTAGTTTATGAATCTTCTCAAGTCTTTCTAAAACAAGACGATTTTTCGGCTTCTGTTTCTCAAGTTCTTCATAGAGTTGAAGCTCTTCATCGTGCCGATTCATCTCTCTAAACATATCGCCAAGGTACGAATAATGGTATACGTTGTTAGAATCCATGACTGTTTTGAAACGGTCTATGAGATTTTCAGCTTCTTCCTTTCGTTCGGCTCTCATATAGAGTTTAAGAAGTGTAGGATAAGTGCTGAAAAAACGCACATTACCCGGCATTTTCTGCAATCCAGCTTCCAACGCATCAATGGCAGCTTCAACGCTTCCGTAAATATCCTCCAATGAGTTCGTCCAGAAATAGTCTGACTGATACACCTTATAGCCGAAACTTAAGCTTAAGGTAGGATCATAAGACCCTTTCTTGTGATGATGCATACAACGCACAAGCGGTGTCGCATCACCAAACATGGTTTGAGCCTCCAGTACCTGTTTTCGCTGCGCAGGTAGTAACTCGTAACCGTAACTCACAGGCTTATTTGGATCTTGGTCTCGTACATAAAGTGCTTTACCACCATTTTTATCTGCTGGACAGGTCAATAGGTTCGCATCTGCTAAATGTTCAGGAAGAAGATCGGATAACCATACAGGATAGTCTCCGTGTTCTTTGTGGTATGCTTGAATTGCTTTTCCAATTTCTTGTAGATTATGTTTGCAAACTTCAATATTCTTAGCGTTTTGGTCTGCATCCGGGTCAATATCCACTTTTTTGTCAGATACCTCTTCCGCATAAATACCAGAAGTAAACAACAAACTTAACACGATTCCTAAGGTAAAAACAAATCTCATTTGATGCCTCCCTTTGTGTCAGGAATTTGTACATCTAATAAACTTCATATAATACATATATCAAATTAAGTGTGTTCAATTATACAATATCCGACCAATTTGGTCAAGTTAATTCTTCAGAAATTAATCGCAAAGTTTAATACATTTCGCCCTAATCAGTATTATCAACCTCTTCTTATCAGGACTTACGCAATTTTCACGATTTTGCAATAAGTATGGCTAAAATGGTGTAATTTCAGCAGAATTTTGAATTCTTAGCGCGCTTACAAAACGCGCCTACCGTTTGTGCGTAAGTCCTGCTTATTTTATAGTGGAAACCATAATTACTTGCACACGATTGTAGCGTAACCTGTTAGGT
>JAPPMR010000723.1 GCA_028818995.1 Candidatus Poribacteria bacterium
TCAAAAACGTCATCCGTACCGTCAAGGCGAGGTATCCGATGCCAGTATATTTAGTGCCGAGAACCGATGGTAGATTGATCGTCGGTGCAACAACCGAGGAACTGGGGTTTGACACGGATCTGACCGTTGGCGGTATATATGAACTCCTCCACGGTGCGTTTGAAGCTGTGCCGGGTGTTTATGAACTGCCACTTATTGAAACTTGGACAGGTTTACGTCCCGGTAGCAGCGACAATGCTCCCATACTCGGTAAAACCCCTGTCGAGAATCTAATATATGCAACAGGGCATTATCGCAACGGCATCTTACTCACACCCATTACAGCTTACGAGATTTCCAAACTGATTCTGACGGGTGAGACTTCAGAGACAATCGCGCCGTTTCATTTGAATAGGTTTTCAAAGGAGCAGGGCATTTAGAAGAGTTACGCGTTTTCTCCCACCGTGTGCCGTAGCCACACTTAAGAATTTGAAAATACGTGTTAGTGGATTAACAGAAAATTGTTGGGTCACAAAACTTGCATTAAAGTTGAGAATAATGTATAATAAGATATAGAAAATGTGGGGTGCTCTTACTTAACATTAAGAGCTGAGAAAACACCCTTTGAACCTGATCTGGGTCATGCCAGCGTAGGGAATACATAAGCGAAATTGCACGCTCATCATAAGGTGTCAAGCCGTTTCCTTTTTGGTGCTGTCAAGCTTGTGGATATGACCACTGGCATGTTCCGTATACCAAAAATGGAAGACGGTTTTTTGATTTTTGAGGACAGATTTGGATGTTCAGCAAATTTGTGTTGCCAGTGGTCATCCTGTTGGCTGTGTTGGGTATATGGGAAGGAGCAGTATACTTATCCAATATAAAACATTTCATTCTGCCTCCACCATCAAAGATTATTGTGACACTATATGTAGAACGTGGACAATTACTGCAACATTCACTCGTTACATTGCAGGAAATGGTGTTTGGATTTGCACTTGCTATTAGTATTGGTATCCCATTAGCAGTTCTGATGTTTGAGTTTCCAATTTTAGAGAAAGCCTTCTATCCATACGTTATCGGTTCACAAACAGTACCAGTATTTGCGATAGCACCTCTGTTAGTGATTTGGTTCAAATTTGGCATTGCCTCAAAAGTCGTGATGGCAGCTATAATCGTATTTTTTGCAATTGTGCTGAATACGTTGGATGGCTTGAAATCTGCCGATCCCGATACAGTAAACCTATTTCGTATTCTGCGGGCAAGTCGGTGGCAGATTTTATGGAAAGTGCGTCTTCCGTCAGCATTGCCATTTATTTTTTCTGGCGCGAAAATTGGCATATCAATTTCTACGATCGGTGCGGTGATCGGCGAATGGGTTGGAGCAAGCGAAGGGCTCGGTTTTCTCATGTTGTATGCGAATGCACAATTCCAAACTTCACTTGTATTTGCCGCTATTTTCTGCCTAACATTGTTAGGCTTGAGTCTATTTGCCTTGATGACGTTCCTGGAACGATTCGCAATGCCGTGGCGACGGCATCAAGATAAAATATCAGATGTTCGGTAGTGTATTAGATGCACATCGGACAATACGAAAGGAATTTCCCATGAAAACAGTAATTCGCTTAATGTTTCTCATCAGTTGTGGTATTATTTTAACAGGACACATCAACAGTTATTCAGATGGACACCTGAAATCTGAAATGAAGGAGGTCACACTGTTATTGGATTGGCTTCCGAATGTAGATCATGCTCCACTTTATGCCGCCCAAGAAGATAAAATTTTTGCTAAATATGGATTAACGGTTGATTTGCGTTGGGTTGGTGACGCAGATTCGCCAATAAAATTCGTAGCAGCTGGACAAGCACCGTTTGCTATTAGCTATCAACAGAGTGTGACTATTGCACGTGCAAGCAAAGAAGAATTACCAGTCAAATCAATTGGGCTGCTTGTGGAACATCCGCTAAATACAATCACTTTCCTTAAGAAATCCGGTATAAAAACGCCCGCAGATTTCAAAGGAAAGAAGATCGGATATACAGTGGCACCTTTGGATGTGCTTCTGTTTAATGCTATCGCTGCAAACGCTGGATTAGCGAAAGATGACTATGAATTGATAAATGTCGGGACGAATATTGTTGCGCCACTGATGGGCGGTCAGATTGATGCAGTCATCGGACCCTTTCGGAATTACGAAATTAACCTATTAAAACTTGAAGGTGCAGAAGCCGATTTTTTCGCTCTTGAAAAACACGGTATTCCAGACTATTACGAGTTAGTGATTATCACTAACGACACGTATCTGAAAGAACATCCTGAAACTGCTAAAAAACTAATGATGGCAATTCAGGAAGCAATTCAATTCACAAAAAAGAATCCTGACAAAGCGCTTCAACTCTTTTTTCAAGCAAACCCTAAGGCATCCAAAGAATTAGAAAAGCTCGCTTTTCGTGATACTTTGGATTTATTCGCAACGACACAAGTGCAGTCCAAAGAAAAGTGGGATGCATTCACGAAATTTGCACTTGAAAAAGGGTTAATCTCCAAAGCAGTCAAGGCAGAAGACCTTTTCGTCAATTTATTGGAAGAAAAACCTTCTTCTCCAAACGTGAATGGTAAATAAAAACGTAATTATCATCGGTGGCGGTGTGATTGGGCTTGGTATCGGGTGGCAGCTTGCAAAAGCAGGTGCTTCAGTTAACATCTATGAACGCGACCGTGCAGGACGCGCCGCCTCTTGGGCTGCCGCTGGAATGCTTGCCCCGCTTGCCGAAGCGCACACAGAAGAACCCGAATTGCTGACATTAGGGAGCAAAAGTTTAGCACTCTATCCACAATGGGTTGAAGAGTTGGAAGCTGATGCACAGATGTCCATCGGTTATCGGGTGGAAGGCACGCTTATTGTCGGATTAGAGGCGGATGATATCGATCAACTCCGCCATCTGTTTGCTGCACAACAGCACTTAGGATTGGATGTGAATTGGTTAAGCGGACGAGAGGCACGCGAAATTGAACCTGCACTCTCGCCCCGTGTCACTGCAGCGATTCACTGTGCAACTGACTATCAGGTTGACAATAGGTTGATGGTTAAGGCACTCCAACATGCTTATAAGGCATCAGGTGGCATATTGCATGAGAATAGTGCAATTGGAAAAATTGTCGTAGAAAACGGTATTATAACCGGTGTGCAGACGCAGGACGGTTTCCATGAATCTGACGTAATTGTTCTTGCTGCAGGGTGTTGGTCAGCACAGATTGATGGCTTACCAGATACAATACGTCCACCCGTTCGTCCTGTTAAAGGACAGATGTTGGCGTTGCAGATGGAAGAAGGTATTGACATAAAGACAGTTATTCGTACTGTCCGGGCAAGGTATCCAACATCGGTATATCTGGTGCCACGGTCCGATGGGAGACTCATTGTCGGTGCGACAAGTGAAGAGATGGGATTTGACATCCGATTAACCGTTGGTGGAATGTTTGAATTGCTTCGTGGTGCGTGGGAAGCAGTGCCGGGGGTTTATGAGTTGCCTATTTTGGAAACATGGGCAGGATTGCGCCCTGGTAGTAGAGATAATGCTCCCATACTCGGCAAAACACCCATTGAAAATCTTATATATGCTACAGGACATTATCGGAGCGGTATTCTGCTTGCGCCTATTACGGCTTATGAGATAACTAAACTGATTTTGACCGACGAAACTTCAAAGACAATCATTCCGTTTCAGTTAGACAGGTTTATCGCATAGATGGAGGTGCAAAAATGAAGATATGCC
>JAPPMR010000350.1:0-1975 GCA_028818995.1 Candidatus Poribacteria bacterium
TGCTTCAGCAGCGTTTCGTGCCTTCCGCGCACGAGCGTTTGAGGCAACGCTGCTTCTTATCGCAGCCATGATTGTCATGATTGGTAATGTGCCAGTCGGTGATCTGATTTGGAACACAGTGATGTCTTGGACACCTTGGGAAGACGGCGCATCATGGGTTCGGCAATGGATATTAGATGTTCCAAATGGCGCAGCTCGACGTGGTATTATTCTGGGCGTAAGTTTAGGAGTCATCTCACAATCTATCCGAATTATCTTGGGAATTGAACGTTCGTATCTTGGTGGAGGAGATTAGTCAATGCTAAAAAAAATCATGGATATGGATAGGCGAATAATTTTTATATTAGTTGCCTTAGTTGTTATCATTCCAACCCTGATCCCGGTCAGGTTACCAATAACGGTGTCAGAACCGACACAAAAACTGTACGATTTTGTTGAGAAACTTCCATCAGGTTCAACTATTATGATGGCTTTTGATTATGGTCCATCCTCTCTTGCGGAACCGGAACCGATGGCAAAAGCTGTGATGCAGCACTGCTTCAGTAAAGGCGTGAGAGTCATCGGTATGACACTTTATCCTAATACGCCTACCTTAGCAGATAAACTCATGCGAAAAATTGCGGATGAAAATAATGCAGTCTATGGTGAAGATTTTGTGTTTTTGGGTTACCGTCCCGGAATGCTACCGGTTATGCTTGGAATGGGAACTGACATTAGCAGTGTCTTTGAAACCGATTACGAGAAAACACCTATTTCCGAAATTTCGATGATGCAAAATATCACGAACTATGATCAGATTGATCTGTTACTTGATCTTGCTTCTGGTAGTACAACTGAAGCTTGGATCATTTATGCAAATACGAGATACGGTTTGAAAATTGCAGCAGGCGTTACTGCCGTTATTATCGCTCAGATGTATCCTTATCTGCAATCTGGACAGTTGGTAGGATTAATGCCCGGTTATTTGGGAGCCGCTGAGTATGAGAAATTGTTGAATGCACCTGGAGATGGCACTGTAGGATTAAACACCGCATCCTTTGCACATCTTCTGATTATCGGGTTGGTCATTTTGGGGAATATCGCTTTTTTCATACATCAAGAAAGGGGGGATAATTGATGGAACTTTTTGGAATCTGGGTTGCAGCGTTCTTGACACTTTGCGTCTATAGTTTTCTATATCGTGATAATCCGTTCTATCGCTTCGCTGAACACCTCTTTGTTGGAATTTCGGTTGGGTATGGTATTGTTATTGCGATCCATCAAGGGGTCATACCGTTGGCATGGGAACCTTTATCTGAAGCTGTATCCGCACTCTGGACTGAGATAATAGGGGAAACAACTGCAGAAACACGAGGTGCACTTTGGGGGCTATTCAAAATAATACCTATCGTTATCGGTTTGCTATTTTTTGCGCGCTTGTCTCCTCGTCACAACTGGTTAGTCCGATATCCTATTGCTATCCTTATTGGGTTTGGTGCTGGCATCGCAATCCCAAATATGTTGCAGGCGAACATCTTTGAACAAACACGCGCAACAATTGAACCTTTTGGCTCAATGGGACCGTTTGTTGATGTTCCTCCAGACGAAAGTTTATCTGTTCTTGATATTTTCGGGGCAATCTTGATGCTCATCGGTGTAATGTGCACACTCACCTATTTCTTCTTTTCTGTGGAACATCGCGGCCCCATCAATTGGCTTTCAAAAGTCGGTATTGCTTTCCTTATGATAGGATTTGGTGCAGCGTTCGGAAACACCGTTATGGGGCGTGTTGCCCTCATGATTCACCGTGTCGGTTTCCTCATAAACGAGTGGCTTGGTTCAATTGGTGCGCTATTTTGACAGGTAAAACCGTCAATTTTGTAGGAGCGATCTCCGAATCGCGACTCTTCGTAGGAGCGATCTCCGAATCGCGACCTCTTTGTAGGAGCGATCTCCGAATCGCGACCTCTTTGTAGGAGCGATCTCCGAATCGCGA
>JAPPMR010000350.1:2075-3749 GCA_028818995.1 Candidatus Poribacteria bacterium
GTAGGAGCGATCTCCGAATCGCGACCTCTTTGTAGGAGCGATCTCCGAATCGCGACTCTTCGTAGGAGCGATCTCCGAATCGCGACCGTTTATAGTCAAGAATCGGAGTTCCCTTCTACAAAGACAAGGAACTACCGCAATCCATAAGGAGAAACCACATGAAAATCGGATATAGCACATGGGGAATGCCAACTGTTCCTATAGATACTGCTATCCCTCATATCGCAAACCTCGGATTTGATGGAATAGAGTTAACCATCATCCCCCGCTTTACGACTGAATTAAGCACACTTGATGCGGCAGAACGGAAACGCATTGCTGCCTTGCTGAAACAGCATAACTTAGCGTTACCTGCAATTGCTGCCCATTCCAATCTGTTGGAAACCGATGCAGATGCACATGCAAAAAACATGTGGCGGCTTAAAGGCGGCGTTGACTTAGCCATTGAACTTGCACAAGGGGATGAACTGCCCGCAGTAAATACGACTCCTGGTGGAAAACCGGATCAGTGGGAAACAAAAAAGGATTTCCTCGCTGAAAGGGTTGGTGAGTTAGTTGATTATGGTGCTTCTCGTGGTGTTACAATTGCGATGGAGCCCCATATCGGTGCTATCATTGACACGCCTGATAAGGTGCTTGAACTCCTTGAAATCGTTAATTCTCCATACCTCAAAGTTAACTTTGACATTAGTCATTTTGACATTGTTGGAATCCCGACTGAGGACACAGTATCGGCTTTAGCAGCAGTTTCGGCGCATACACATGTGAAAGACCAACGTGGTATCCACCCTGATTTTGAATTTCTTATCCCTGGAGAAGGAACTTTTGATTATGTTGATTATCTTAAAAGGATGCAAGCACACGGATACGACGGTTTTATAACTGCGGAAGTCAGTTTTATGGTGCAAGCACGTGAAAACTATGATCCACTTGCTGCTGCAACGTTATCATACCAAACGTTGTCAAAAGCATTTGTTGATGCTGGAATCAAGCGGAATTGACGCGAATTTAAAACCGATAAGGAACTATGAAACCTAATATACTTCTTCTCATGACAGACCAACAGCGCTGGGATGCAATGGGCTGCAGCGGCGGCTGGGTGCAGACACCCAATTTGGATCGCATCGCAAGTGAAGGTATCCGATTTACCAACTGCGTTACGACTTCTCCTGTTTGTATTCCCACACGCCTCAGTTTAGCAACAGGACTGTATCCGCACAATACAGGCGTTTGGAATAATATGGGACATACAATGTCGGCAGAAACACCGACATGGATGCAAGCTGTGCGGAATGCAGGGTATCGGACAAGTCTTTTCGGAAAAACACATCTCCATCCACACAATGGCGACTTGCGTCAGAAAGAAAGTCTAATGAACGAATACGGATTAGATGATGTTGATGAGATTGGTGGCCCACGAGCAAGTGCACGCGTCAAGTCGCACATGACCGCGATGTGGGAGGAGAAAGGTCTATGGGATGCATACCGTGCTGATTATAAGGAACGATTCAGCACAAAACCTCACATGGTTCGTCCCTCAACACTCGGTTTTGAAAACTACGCGGATGTCTACGTTGGACAGCAAGCAAAGCATTACCTGCAAAACTATGATAGGCAAGAGCCGTGGTGCTGCTGGGTTAGCTTCGGTGGACCCCATGAACCGTGGGATACGCC
>JAPPMR010000734.1 GCA_028818995.1 Candidatus Poribacteria bacterium
ACTATTATCACAAAAATCCAAAAAATGTAAAGATATTTTTGATTTTAACTATAATATTATTGAATTTTCATTAGATGATTCAGCATAACATGTTTGCACAGAATATTATAGTAAAATATGGTTTAGCCCCGTGTTTTTCAGTTTCGGTTTTCTGAGCGAGATTTCTGGAAAATCGTTGCTTGTGTGGGCGGGTGGAAAGACGGCAGTGTGTGGATGCAATTTAGGGAATAGGGGCAGATTAGTGACCGCCCCTACAAAACCTGAAATCGGTTCTACGCGTTTGCCGCATAGAGTTCGTTGACTCGTGCCCAGTTGATGACATTTTTCCACCCCTCAACATAGTCTGGACGACGGTTCTGATAGTTCAGATAGTAGGCGTGTTCCCAGACATCAATGCCGAGAATAGGTGTATGTCCCTGCATAATTGGACTATCTTGATTTGCTGTAGAGTAAATCTCCAATCCATCATCGCCGAGAACAAGCCATGCCCAACCAGAGCCGAAACGTTTGGTGGCTGCTGTAGTGAATTCTTCATTCGCAGCGTCAAGGGATCCAAAAGCGGATTTTATTGCAGCTGCGAGTTCCCCACCAGGGTCGCCACCATTGCCACTGGGACACATGATGGACCAAAAGAGGGAATGGTTTGCATGCCCACCACCGTTGTTAATGACTGCCTGACGAATGTCTTCCGGTACTTGATCAATGTTTCTAAGTAGTTCTTCAACATCTAAGTTAGCAAGGTCGTCGTGACCTTCTAATGCAGCATTCAGATTGTTTACATAACCTTGATGGTGTTTGCCATGATGGATTTCCATCGTCTGCGCGTCAATATGTGGTTCCAATGCATCGTGTGCATAAGGGAGTCTTGGTAATGTGTGTGCCATTTAAAATAGCCTCCTTCAAAATTTAGGTCGTAAAAAGAGTATAACAAATTTATACAAAGTGTGCAAGTTTTACTTTTTCTCTGTGAATAGCGGATTATGTGGATTATAAGAAACCTGAATAATTATGTACAAACAACTATTCTTCGGATTGACTCGCCTCAACAAATGCACCGACGCGACAAACCCGTTTGTAAGCACAGTAATTACATGGCTTTGTAATATCCTTGGGAATAATAGGTGTGTCTCCTTCATCTTCGAAATCTACGAATGTTTCGACGTGTGTTATGAGAGGGAAGATACCGTTAGATATGCTTTCAACGTACTGTTGGACATAGCCACTCACGCGCGTAAGTCGTCTGTCAAATAGTTCGTCCTCTAATAGCTGACCATTAGTCGAACCAAATGATCCCCACTTTGAACCGTTGAAACTTCTATATGCAATGTCATTGAAGGATTCTGCACCCATACCCAGTTCAACTTTGCATTCGTCTAACCTGATTTTGTGATAAAGCCCAGCTGCTGGTTTTAAGCTTGTTAGCTCATTATGTTCACCTAACAACTTCTCTGCTATTTGAAGATAAATAGGGAGTTGTAGACTTCGCCCTTCAAGAATCTCTTGAATTCGAATCGTGGAGCCTCCTGTCTTATAATCAATTATATTGAAAACTCCGTCACCGATGTCAATCCGATCGATCTTGCCGTTCAAATGCACGTCACCGATGTTAATCGGTTCAGAGCAACTGAGTTCAGGATCACCAAATTGGTTAGTTGTTCCGAAACTGACTTCAAAAAAGTGTGGCATCACATGTAAATCGTAAATGCGTTCAGCTTCAAGCCACTTATGCAATGCGGTCTGGAGTTTTTCTATTTCTATTTCCCAGAAAAGGTTGTTTTCACTGATTTCCTTGCGTTCATTACGTTTTACTTCTGATTCCCTTTCTAACACTGCATTTAATTGTTGTTTTGCTTCTTCAAAATCTTCATTGCTATATTGGCTTATAGGTAAATCTCCACGATCTCTACGTTCTCTGTAGAAGGCGCAAAGGACTTTATGTGCCAAATCCCCTCTTTCAAGACTGGATGGTTCATCCTCAACTTCTGCCTCTTTCACTTTAGAAACTAAGACTTTGTTAACAAAATACTGAAATGGACATTTGGCGTAAGTTTCTAAATCTGTGACTGAATATACATCATGACGGAGTTTTGCTAAATCATTCTGACTGTTCTGAGTTAATTCTTCAGTGCTCAAGATTCCTTCATACGTCCGTTGATCGTGAGTTTGCTCACGACTCTTTTCAACTGAAACAACATGGTCAATTAAGGGATACATGTCCGCCATTTCAGTAGGAAAATCAGCGTTGAGAGGTGTATCTGCTGCCCACACATAATTGCCGTAAGCACTGAGAAAACCGGGAATACTCTTGCAGGTAAAATTTGCAAAGGCTTCTTCTCCAATGCAGGCGATTGCCTCTAATTGTGTCTGAAATATGGACGGAATTAATTCAGATTCACCTTCGCGTTTCGGCACAAGGAAATACAGTCGTTCGCGAAAGGATTTTAGAACCCGATAGAATAGGAATCGATTATCGTGCAGTTGTTCTTCTTCAGTGCGATATGGATTTTCTGGGAACAGTGGATCAGGACGATATGTTGGTGGGAATCCACCCTCTACGAAATCGCCTAAAAAGACTGTATCAAACTCTAAACTTCTAAGTTCACCGAGTGTGACAACTTTAACGGTTTCACTTTTTAACGATGCTCTATTTTGATAGTGTGTGTGCTTTGCAACGTAGTGCAGTTTTTTTATATAGTCCTCAAGACGGTCAGATCCATTTCCTTCCGATTTTAGTACAGCACAAAGTTCTTTAACGATTTTTTTGAATTGCTGGAATGCGTTCACTTCACCTTCAGCGATTTCACAATTCTTTAATAGCATCGGGTTTAGAATGTGTTGGAGGACTTCGCCATTATTCAGTAAATTGTCAACATATTCCTGAAATTCATTAGGGTGAAATGGATGTGTATGTGATACGGGGTCAACATCAGAAAAATAGGTGTTGCCTATAGACACTCGGTTTGTTGAAAGTCGGGAAAAGATCTCTTTGACAACTTCTGATTTCGTCAACGGGATACTTTCTGAAAGTGAGTAAGGGATACCGTAAGCAGGAAAAATCTCAGTAATCCGCTGTTGATATTGACCCACGTTGTAGTATGCTACGCAGATGTCTCCGAGTTTGCAGTCACCGTCTGATACATGCTTTTGAATTAGATAAGCGATCTGCTCTACCTCTTCGGATCGGTCAGTTGGTTTTAAAACTTTAATCTGCTCTTTTAGATCTATTTTGTTATTCAAAGTCGTATTTGTTTGGAACAGATTTTTGGCAAAATGCTGATGTTGGTCGGCATCACGTTCATAGTTGGAATCAACGAATACATTTGCGTCCTCAAATTCCTGAACAAGGTCGTTTATATTTTTATAGAGGTGTTCATTTTCTGGGTAGCAATCAGTGCGAAACCACATCTCAATTTCAGGTATTTCGGCAATGTTTTTCAAGATTTTAATATCAGCTTTTGAAAGCACAGTGAAACCTTCAACAATAATAAGATTGACATTAGGAAATGAATTCTTGATGAAATAATTTTCGAAATTGTTTGCGAGGTAAAGGTGCTTTCCTTTGTCATCTATCCAGCGATCCTGCAGTCTTTCCTCATATCTGCTATAAAATTTAGATAGGTCAGTCTCTGTAGGAATATCTTGGGCAGTATCCCCTTGTTCTTTGAGGTTATTTATTGTGTTCGCTATGAGAGAAAGTGTGCTGTCTGGAATGGGTTTATTTTCAATTGGTCTAAATGTATTATATAT
>JAPPMR010000736.1 GCA_028818995.1 Candidatus Poribacteria bacterium
GCTCTATAGTTAAGCCGAAAGCAGGGTCTTCAAACATGGGCATTGCTGAACCTGCAATTCCACCGATGAACCTTTTGTAAATGTCATCTATATCGTTGCCACCTCTGTAATTCCAACTTTGTGTGAGATTGGCTGGCCAGCTTTTAAAACCCCATTCATCTTGCAAGGTTGGAGCGGACGTGCCATCGCCGCGTCCTAAATTACCGTGGCATTCAAAACATGCGAACTGTGTATAGAGTATCTTCCCAATTTCCACACTCTCTTCTGAGTACGGGATTTTACCCTCTAAACTGATTTGCCGCGGTGGCGTTTCACTTTCTTTGAAGCCATCGTAGAAGGTTTTTATATATGCTACGACCTCCCAACGGTCGTTAGCACTCAGTGAGGTTTCCCATCCCGGCATTGAAGAACCGGGCATACCTATGGTAATTATATCAAAGAGGTCTTGGTCAGTCGGAAGTTGACCACTTTCTGTGGATCGAATCTTATACAAACCACGCGTGAAATCTCTCGGTCTTGGTAAGAGATTTTCGGCTGCACTTCCATCTCCACGACCTTCAATGCCGTGGCAGTGCGCGCAGCTTTCTTCATAGACCTCTTTTCCTTCTTCGGAGACTTCCGGGGTATCCTGTGCATAAGTTAAGTTTAAAACAGAGAGTAGACCTAAAATAAGGACTAAGTAGACAACATTCTTGGTTCTCATTTTAATGTCCCTCCCCAAAGGTACGTGGTTTATAGCCAGTATAGTCGGATAGGAACAAGATAACATCCCAAATTTCGTTTTGTGTTAGATAGTTTTCCCAGACAGGCATAGCAGAATTCCAGGGAGTACCAGCTGCAGGCATTCCAGGTCCACCTTTGCTAATACGCCAAAAAAAGAACGATTCTGTGAAATTGGGCAAAACACCTGGGTCTTGGAAATTTGCTGGTAACGGATTCAATGCATCTGCAAAATGCCCTTTACCGTCAAGATGGTCACCATGACAAAAAAAACATTTCTGATAATAGACGTTTCTACCGTTCTCCACATGTGACTTATACGCTTCAGGATCATCCTTTTCTAAATGGCGAAAAGGGTTTTCTGCTTTTTCCATTGTCCCAATTACTGTATCCTTGTATGTCAAATTGTCTGGTGGTGTTGGGTGTACCGTTCGTGGATCTCCTGGCGGATTCGCCTTTTTTGCAATATTTGTGTAGGTAAATCCAAGCATAAAAAGTGGTATGAGGACTGCTAAAACGATACGTCGAGCACGACGGTTTACATCTACAAGCGTCTCATGGATAGGACGGAGGAATTCTTTAAATCTCGAATCTTCAACAGAGACATGCACCAAAATAGCGATGAGGACCAACCCCATATACATCGCTACTACACTACTCGGTATTGGTTTTGAGATAACGCCACCTATAACAAATTCCAGAAATACCCAACATATTATGAAAATTACGAAACATATTGTGAAAAGCGATACTCTTTTCATGGGTTAACTCCTTAGCGTTTCTCGGTTATTCTGTAACTTCTTCTGCTGTATCAGTCGGTGCTGTTTCTTCTGTTGCTGTTACGCCAGTCAACGTGCTTAAGTAAGCGAGTAGATTTGCCATATCTGACACTGATAGGAGTATAGGAAAATTGTCTGGCATTGGCGATTTAACCAACAATTTTCGACCAAAACCGAGTGCCAGGGTAGCTTCATCAAAATCAAATGATGGATCATAACTCTCTTCACTGCCATCGACGATTACGACAATTTCAATATCATCTAATGTTCCCGAAACAACCTCACCGAGAATGTCACCGCCATCAAAAATGACAGCAGCCAACTGTTTTTTCAAATCAGTATCAACTTTAGATAGTGTTTGCGTTTCGTCGCCGACTTTCAATGTTACCGATGTGTCGGTTTCCTCAACGATCTCACCACTTACAGAAGTGTCTGATCCTGTAGGTGTTAGCGTTAATGTGAAATACCCGTTTTCTATTAGATTAGTAAGGTCTTCTATTGGCTCATCATCAATATCACTCAAAAGTATTGTGTGTTCTTCCTCTGTACCGTCAGCTGCTTTTGTGCGAACAACAATCTTTTCATTATCTTGCGAGACGAGTGTTCCTTCGTAGGTTATCCCTTTTGCATTGACTTTAACTGACCCGTAACCACTCACTATTTGAGCATGCGGTTTTAGGATTGATTCCTCAAGATATCGTAATTCATTGAATGCAGCAATTTCCGAGAGTTCCGGTGCGGTGACAACCTCAAAGTCTTCATTTCCTTCTCCAGCTTTCGGATTTTCTAAACCTGTTACCTCATGACAAGAGATACACGCCGCCTCTATAAATACCTTTTTACCTGCCTCAACATCACCAGAAAGCAAGGGAGGAAGTGCTTCTGCTGTTGTTTCGGCTTTCGCTCTATCAATCGGTTCATCAAACGGGGTTGGGTCAATTTCACTACCTTGGCTTTGTAGAAATGCTATGACCGCTTCAATCTCTAATTTTGTTAGCGCAATTGGATTTTTCCATACCTCTGGCATAATCTTACCGTATCCTGTGACTAAATATTTCCCCGGGTCATATAGAGATTCAATTAGATACGTCTTCGCATCTGTCCCAGGTACGCGGTTTGCGGCGTTTATGCCAATATCTGTCAAATCGGGGCATCTGCCTTTCGGTGCTGAAGTATCCAAAGTGTGACATGCGGCACACTGTCCTTTTCCGTTAAAAATAGCCAAACCTATTTCGGCGACTGCATCTGGATCAGTCCAATCTAATGTTGTTACAGTTCCCGATGCAGTTGATGTGTCTGGCACGAGTCCTGCGATGAAAGCGTAAAACCAAATTACCCCAAGAGCAAACGACACTAATTTCATGACAGGAAACCAAACAATCACGTTCACCAGCAGCGAAATCATAAACCAGACCGACCACGGGAGTAGATTCTCAGAAGGGATCGGAAAAGCTGGTGCTTTCGCCACAAAGGCGATAAAACTCACAACCATTATGATTAGGCTTGCAATTCTAACGAGTGTGTTTTTCATCGTTGTTCTCCCATTAGTCATCACTTTCCACAGTTGCTTCTGCTTCAATTGGCGTTGCCGCTTGTTTTTTCTTGTCACCCCATAAACCGAGCCAGAAGATAAACCCAACAAGTGCGAAGAAGATCACCATAATGATTGAAACCATGTTCACTGCATCACCAAGAGCAGGTGTAAATGCATCAACCGAGGTATCTTTTTGAACACCATAGATATGCCATCCTTCGCGCAGTCCCGAACGCGCGTAACCCATCAAACCCATTAGAGAGGTAAAAGTAATTGCAAGCAGGATTAGAACGTACTGAGATCGTTCTGTCATATCTCCCCAATTTATAGTCCCTGATGTCGTTGCTTTTCGATACATGAAAATATCAATGATTGTTACGACAACCATCACACCGAGTGCGATCAGTACCTGCCACGGTGTCAGTACATTGACGCGTGTATCTGTCTCAACTCCAAACCCAACGATACCGATGACGACAATTGAAACCACGCCTAAAAAGAATATTCCCGATATAACGATATTACCAAAATTTTTCCAACTTACCGTAGGTGTCTTACCAGAACGTCTATAAAACAGAAAACTCAAAAAAGTTGTCAAGATAACAATATTGACAACCGTATTTTTGGCAGTCATCAGACCGAAGAATCCGAGAAGCGGATGACTACCACCGCCCATTGCGCTGACCTCAGAGGCAGATGATATTT
>JAPPMR010000833.1 GCA_028818995.1 Candidatus Poribacteria bacterium
CAAGCAGCGACACGCGAAGAGACTGTCACGACATTAGGGGCTTTACTCAAAGAAGAAATGGGTAAGTCAAACGCAGAGAACTCTGAGGACGCTGCGACCACAGAGACTCCTGAGAGTGTCGAAATTGTCGAAAGTAAAGAAACCTCTGAGGACGTTGAGAGTGCAGAGACTTCTGAAAACGTCGAGGATGCAGAAAGTCCCGAGAACGTTGAGAGTGTAGAAAACTCCGAAAAGTAATGTTTCTTGTATCTTCGTTCCAGATTAGCTCCAAACTTTCGGCGCGGAGGCGGAAATACAAAACGAAAACCTCGCTACAAAGTGTGTCTACGTTTAAAATGTAGGGGCGCGTTTTTGCGCGCCCGTTTTCGTTATATCGCATATCTGGGTGGGTTGCACGCTCACCCACTGTCTCTTTCATGGGAACCTTGATTCACAAAACAAAACGAAAATAGATACGTAGACTGGGAGACGCTGAATTGAGCAAAAATTTTTTGTTTACGTCCGAATCTGTCACTGAGGGACACCCCGATAAAATTGCAGACCAGATCTCTGACGCGGTGCTTGATACCATATTCAGAACCGATCCAATGGGTAGGGTCGCTTGTGAGACCTTAGTCACAACTGGACTTGCTATCATTACGGGCGAAATCACGACGACTGCAAATTACGATGCACAACAAGTCGCACGAAAGGTAATAGCCGATATCGGCTACACCAATATTGAGTACGGCTTTGATGCTGAACGCAGTGCTGTGTTAAGTGTCATTGATAAGCAGTCCCCTGATATCGCAATGGGCGTGAATCCCGGAGGTGCTGGCGATCAAGGGCTAATGTTTGGCTATGCATGCACCGAAACGCCAGAGTTGATGCCACTACCAATTACCCTTGCCCATCAACTAACACGGCGTTTAGCGAAAGTTCGCAAAGATAGCACCCTCCCCTTTATCCGTCCCGATGGAAAATCTCAAGTAACCGTTGAATATGTTGACAGTAAACCCAAGGCTGTCACCACAGTTATTATTGCCTCACAACATAACCCTGATGTGGAGGATACCGAACTGCGGGAAGCAATTATTGAAGAGGTTATCAAAAAAGTTATTCCCGAAAATCTCCAAAGTCCAGACATTAAATATCACATTAATCCAACTGGTCGTTTTGTGACCGGTGGACCCCAAGGTGATGCTGGGTTAACAGGACGAAAAATTATTGTCGATACGTATGGTGGAATGGGACGGCACGGCGGCGGGGCACTCTCTGGGAAAGATCCAACCAAAGTAGACCGAAGTGCAACTTATGCTGCACGACACGTTGCTAAAAATCTCGTTGCCGCCGGGCTTGCTGAACGGTGTGAGATTCAAATCTCCTATGCAATCGGTAGAAAAGACCCCATCTCTGTTATGGTGGATACGTTTGGCACTGGGGATGACGAAGCACTCACTGAACTTGTCAACACACATTTTGATTTAACACCCGCGGGTATTATAGAACGCCTGAAACTACGTCAACCTATCTATCAAAATACTGCCGCGTATGGGCATTTTGGGCGCGAGGAACCCGGTTTCACTTGGGAAGAAACCGATTACGTCGAAAAACTCCAGTAGGTTGAAAAACTGAAAACACCAGTGAATAAAAAGGAAATTGATGAACTACGATATTAAAACAACAGAACTCGCATCGGATGGCAAACAACGAATTGAATGGGCGAACCGATTTATGCCCGTTTTAGAATCTATCCGCACACGATTTCAAAAAGAACGTCCATTGGATGGGTTAAAGGTAGCCGCATGTCTGCATGTCACGACTGAAACCGCAAACTTGATGAAAACGCTGAAGGCAGGCGGTGCCGAAACCGTTCTCTGTGCCTCAAACCCTCTCAGCACGCAGGATGATGTCGCCGCATCCCTTGTCGTTGACGAGCAGATCGGTGTTTTTGCTATTGACGGAGAGGATATAGAAACCTTTTACAAACACATTGATGCCGCTCTTAATACACAACCAACGGTCACTATGGACGACGGGGCTGATCTCGTTTCAAGACTTCATTCTGAAGAAACAAATCCAGCTTTAGTTGAACAAGTCGTCGCAGGGACAGAAGAGACAACAACAGGGGTCATCCGACTCAAAAGCATGGCAGCTGAAGGTGTACTGAAATACCCGATTATCGCTGTAAATGACGCACGGACGAAACACTTTTTTGACAACCGATACGGCACAGGGCAAAGTACGTTAGATGGTATCATCAGGGCAACTAACCTGTTGATTGCGGGGACAACGGTTGTCGTTGCAGGCTACGGGTGGTGTGGTAGAGGTGTCGCGAACCGAGCACGCGGTTTAGGGGCGAGCGTCATCGTAACCGAAGTCGATCCATTAAGAGCATTAGAAGCAGTGATGGACGGATTTCGGGTGATGTCCATGCAGACAGCAGTCCAAGAAGCGGATTTGATTGTAACGCTCACAGGGGATATTCATGTTTTACGCAAGGAGCATTTTGAAGCGATGAAGGATGGCGCGATTATCGCGAATTCTGGTCATTTTGATGTTGAAATTGATATACCGGCGTTGGAGAAATTGAGCATAGATAAAGGAAGCGCGCGTTCCTATGTAGATGTGTATACACTTGCGGATGGACGGAAACTCTACCTTGTTGGTGAAGGTAGGTTGGTCAACCTTGCTGCTGCCGAGGGACATCCCGCGAGTGTTATGGACATGAGTTTCGCGAACCAAGCACTCTCTCTTGAATACATTGCTAAAAATCACGATCAATTTGAGAATCGCGTGTACGATGTTCCTGAATCTATCGACGAGACCGTGGCAGAGTTGAAGCTGCAAGCGTTCGGCGTTGAAATTGACACGCTTACTGCAGAGCAGGAAAAGTATCTCAACTCGTGGGAAATGGGAACTTAACACCGTTTTCTTTGAACTGTCTGATATACCGTTTTGGATGTCGTCCCTTTGTGAGGGAACCTTATGAAGAAATCAGAGATTGTGGAAGGAGTGATATTACTCCTATCAGCAGTACTATTATTACCAATCTGGCTGGCATCTTCTCAACAAATAGAACTCTCGCCAACACTGTTAAAAGTGCTGAGTTTTTTACAGTATCCAGTCATCATCGTGCTCGGTGTAATTTTCGCTCGCCGACTGCGACGCGTTATCCGCGCGTTTCGTGAAAATAAAAATAAACCTGGTCCTTTCTGATTTTATAGTAAAGCCCGAAAATATGTAGACAATCGGTCAGTGAAGGAGATAAGATTTTAGAATGGGCGTTTTGGTCGTCGGCACAGTGACTTTAGATACGGTAGAAACACCGAGTAAACGGGTTGAAGATGTCCTTGGCGGTTCTGGGATGTATGCCGCTGTCGCCGCGAGTTTTTTTAAAGGACCTGTCCAACTGGTTGGTGTCATTGGTGCTGATTTTCCGGACACGTACACGGATTTCCTCGAAACCCAAGGCATTGATCTCCAAGGTCTGGAGCGGGTTGATAACGGCAAATCATTTCGATGGGGTGGTCGTTATACCGAAGACTTTAACGTACGTGATACACTTTTTACAGAATTAAATGTCGTTGCCGATTTCCAGCCTGTTTTGCCTAAAGTTTACAAAGATGCCCCCTATCTTTTTTTGGCAAATAGTTCACCAGTATTACATTTGAGCATCATTGAACAAGCAACGAATCCGAAACTTATTGTCTGTGATACGATGGACTTTTGGATTAACGAGGAGCGAGAAGCGT
>JAPPMR010000986.1 GCA_028818995.1 Candidatus Poribacteria bacterium
ACTTCGGGATTATTGTATCATGGTCTCCATGCTACTTTGCTACATAATCCCCTTAATATATGACCAATCTGGGTTTGCGCTACCTCCCAGTGCCCGGTTTCCTCGGTAATTCTTCTTGCCTCATTAATCCAATTGTTGAAGGCATTGACATCCAGTGTACCGTCAGGCAGAGTCCCGGGACACTTTTTCCACTCCCTCAGTAACTTATAGGCGTTACGCCAACGGGCCTGCTTTTGTTCATCCGGTTCAGCATCTTCCTCCTTATCATTCTTTGAGCGAAAAACAATCTTCACAATTTTCGCAAAGAAAGTTGGATCTGAAGCAAGGTGTTTCTCAAGTGTAATTGGAGAACCAGAGGAGAACTGGTCTAGCCAGGGCAAAAAGGTCCATTCGATTTTAAATAAAGCATCTTGGTCGGCATCTGGCGATTTTTGAAGGCGTTTGATTAATTCGACCGTCCCGTAGCGGTCTAACTGGTCACCGGGCGAAAAGGTTTCGATTAAGGCCAGTAGCGTCTCCGTAGCAAGACTCACATCGAACTGCTCATCATCGTCTGTAGTTCGGGCAATACACTCGACGGCAGCAGTTGCTCGTCCGTATTCGAGTAACTTTTGAACCGCAATCGTCAAATCGCGACCAAATCCTACTCTCGTCTTCTGCCAATAGAGCTTCTCATTTTGTTTGCCCAAATGTGCGGAAACCCTATGCCAGACTTTTTCCTCAAAAGGCAAGAGCATGAGAAATGCAGCCTTTTGTTCTGCATTCCAATTTCTTTCGAGAATAGCGTCAACCCAGGTCCACTGAAGTTTTCGATACCGCGTCCACACGAAGCTGGCTACAACCTGTCTCATCGTTTCATCTTCAGCATTCAGTTGTGATGGTAGAATCTCGTCTTCGACTCCCTTTGGGGCTATAACACCCAGAGCCCGTCCAACTTCATTGGGTGCCGGTACGCTTTGTGCAAACGCCAGTGCGACAGACAAACCTCCCGCTTCGAAGATAGTTTTCACGGCACCTTGTCGAGCTTCGTTAAGACGTTTTGTTTGTTTGTCGTAATTACTCTTTTCGTCAAACAGATCAAAATCTCGCCCACTAAAAAGATGGTGATACTTCAACTCTGGAACTTGCGGCACTAATGCCTGCGCGGTCTCCTCAATTTTTTTACTACTTCCTCTGGGAGTGCCCATTTAGCATCTGAAAATCTTCGGTGTTGTCGCACAAGGCTCTCGAGTTTCTCCCAAAGTGGGAGTCGTTCAGCCTCGGGTAATGCCACAACTTCTTCCGATACAAGATGGAGAAGAAGGCTCTCCTGGGCAGGTTCTGGCAAATCCGACAGACGGTTTATCAGTTCACCTAATTTCTCAGTATCTTTCTTTCCGAGATCAATGGCAAGCTCAGTATAGGCCTTGATTTGTTCCCAATACTCGCTCATGAGGACACTATTCTTCCAGTCGCGAGGAATATATTCTCGCCAGGTTGGACGATGGCATCCGCTTGTAGATCTATAACTATGTGGCAAGAGAGATAAAAGCAGATTCCAGCCGACCTGTGGTTGTTCGCTTAGCACAGTTTCAACCGCAGTCTTTCGTTCCTCAAATGGAGTTACTGTCTGCACAAGCCACGGTAGGAAGATGGTGGCTAACGAATTGGCGGGACGATTTACCCAGTTCCCGCCCGGATCAATTGATGCAAGATCGGCAAGGATCAGCGCCACTCGCGACAGGTAATGGGGGTTCCAGGCCAATCCCTCAAGTGCCCATAGAAGACCACTTATGTAATTTCCACCGTCAAACCCACCACTACCTTCTTGAGTAAAAATTTCGTGAAATGGGGTGTCGTTAAGGTCCTTCAGAGCCAATTCGACCGCTTTAAGAAACTCGTCAGGCGCGGCTTCTGCGAGAAGCGGTAAAAGCGACTCCAGACTACCCCATCGGTCCCAGTTCGCGTTGCTCAACAGGCCTCGGATAACGAGAATAGTTGTGGTCTCAGCTTTATGGAGTGAGGAAGAAGAAAGGGCATTTGGTCGGCTTCCGATCAATGCGAGTGTTTCAGCAAGACCTTCTCTCAAAAAGCTGGAGTGTTTCATGGTTTTGTTATGAATGGCGGCAGCGTATCGTTCTTCCTTCGGTAAGTCGAATTGTGGATCCCGTTCTCCCAGCACGGTAACCGCAGTCTCTTCAAGCCGATCCAGATCGTCAACCGTGATGCGATTGCCCAGCGTGTTCCACGCTTCACCACGCGCAATGAACCGCCATTTCTCATCGTGTTGAATCAGGGGAGAGTCCGAGCGAATTACATCAAGTCTCAGAGTCTCGATCCACTTCCCATATTCTTTTCCCAGCAACATCTCCAAAGCAGACTGATCGGCCTGGTTTTTCCCATCCCATTTTCCAGCAAGCCCAGCCTGTGCAATAAGCCTCGCATTATCCCATGTTGCATACGGAGGCAGTACAAAGCCCTGTAAATATCTCCTAAGGGCGGAAAGGCTATCACCTCCTGCTCTCGCCAGTTCTTGAGCACGAATCTCTGGATACCCTGCTTCTTGAAGCACTGCCTTAATCTGCGATTGAGCCGGGCTTCGTAGTTTGATGATTTCGGGATTGCCGCCTGACCAAGCCCCACATAGTGGAATTATTACAGCGTGTCCCTTCCGTTTGGCAATTGACAGAAGGTTGGCTCCTGCATCGGTCTCCAGCCCGAGTTGCGGATCAGCAACCAAGACATGTGATGTTCCCAACTCTACAACGCTTCGCCATGCATCCTCTTCGTTGATGTAAAGACATCGGTTGGTGTAGTTTTGTGCCATCTCTGGATCTATTGTCTTAAGATATGCTGCAACAAAATCAGCTATATCTTGACAGCTCTCGGCAAACAGTTGCAGGGGTGTTTGAGAGGTGTTTTCAAACAATTTTTGTAAGGACTCACAAACATTGTCGCGGCCTAATGTAAATAACTTCGCAGGCAAAGGCGGGTCGCTGTTGTCGCCTTGCAAACGCATCAGTTCCCAATGCTCAGACGGGGTAGTAATTCCGCCTAAACTGGAGGTACTACCGATTTTTTTCGCCATCCATCTGCCGATAGCTGGAAACTCTCTAACCCAATCGGCGAGTTTATCGCCGTCAATAATGTGAATCCGTTTCCAGCCGCTATCTTTTCTATTTTTTAGCCACTTTTTTTGTTCAGGCTCTCTCCATCCACGGAAGCGGAAGATCGCGAAGTAACAAAAACGAATGAGGCCTGTGATCGCTCTGCATCAGTAATTGCCTCTGTCCTTTCCCTGAAGACCTTGGTCGCCTTGTTCTGCGGTTTTCTCCCTGTACCGATCTCCCAATACGATTTTCCTTCAGGAACGAATTCGAGAAATGACTCTTCGATTTCGACAATCCCATCCCAACCCGGCTGATTAACTGCATCTCCGTAAGGAATGCGGCAAACCTGGGGCCGCGGCACACATTGTTTCACAAGCAAATAAATCAATTCAGGGATAACTGCCTCGCTGTCTCGAGTATCCGAGTATCGATTCAAATCGTTGGCCGTAACAATATGGGGGTGATCCATCATATCCTCTATTGATTTTACCGTAGCGACCATTACCACTTACTCAGATTTGGGTGGCAACGGAATATCGAACTACTTTCATTTTTTACTCAACTGAATCTTTTGCTTCCAGTCTAGCTCGAGAGGTTTTGATTGCAGCGTGGAGTTTCTGTTGCAGGAGTTCAC
>JAPPMR010000131.1 GCA_028818995.1 Candidatus Poribacteria bacterium
ACCACTTTTCAAACTGCCGCATGATATTACGGCTTTCTCTATACAAAAAGATGGCCGCTACATCGTAACTGTTGTCAAGATGGCAGCTGACGATGAATTCGAATCTTTTTATGACGTTTACCTTTTCGATAGAAAGAATCCGGATGGAGTCGCGAAAAGACTTACACAAGGAGAGTATAGTGAAATCATTGATGTTGATGTCTCACCGGATGGAGATGTGGTTTTCACAAACCATTCATTCGTTATACTTAAGCAGCCTCTGGAGCGTGGGCTCTACCTTATTTCAAACACTGAGATAGAGAAAAAGAAGCCAATCGCAGAACTGTTATTGAAAGAAAATCCATATCAGGTGGACTGGGCACCTAATGGAAAACAAATCGCCTACAGCACAGACTTCGGTATTTTTCTCTTCGATACTTTTCTGAAAAAGACTTCACATATTATCAAAGACGGTGACTTTCCTGTTTTCTCACCCAATTCAAAACATCTTGCCTTCCTCACGAAAACCGAACCCTATAAACTTGGCATTGTCTCCGTTGTGGGACCTCGCAACTTGCGGTACATAGAACCTGAAGAAAATTCTTACATTGAATTCCTCACCTGGTCAACTGATGGCAAGTACCTTGTTTACTCATCCTACATTGATCGTATTCCCATATTTAGCTATTTTAATTTTGCAGTGCACATTGAGAGTGGGCGCACTGAACGAATTTTGGAAACGTATTCCAACGGAGGCCTGCGGGTGTTTGAATGGGCAACCAGGCGATATGCTATTGAACCTGAAGGATTACTGACGACGGTTTGGGGAAAAATAAAACAGAAAAATTGAGCGTGTTTTGCGATCATGATTCACAGTTCAATGCCCAAGCCCAGGACCCGTAAGCACTTGCGTTCCGACAGTACCATCAGTAATATTAAAAATAGTTGGATATCCTTCTCGCCAACCGTCATTTGCACTTGGGCAAAATTGACGAGCGTTCCCCTCAATAGCCGTTACGCCACGGATACGCGCAGCAAGTCCGGCGGAGTGTAAGAACGATGCCCCCGGACACGTCAAATCCTGTACGGCAAGGAACATACCGTACTCTTGAGCAGCGGCACCCATCAGCAACGCCTGCGACTGTCCCTTACACGCCTTAAGCGCAACCCCAGAATACCCTTGATCACGCGCCAATAGTAAGGTTTCAAAGTCGGTTAGCGACTCGTCAATCACCACCGGTTTTATTTCTGCAGCTTTGTGCATCTTGTTTTCGGGGTGTGCCTCAAGGTCCCGGTCAGTTGGTTGTTCAATGTAAGCAAGACGTTCAAATGCTTGTGCTTCACCTTCCTGAATCCGATTGAGAAATTCCAACAAGTATTCCACATCTTGGCATGTCTCGTTGAAATCAGCGGAATAGTGCCAAGTGCTAATGCCTCGCTTTGCTTGTGTTTCCGCGGTGATTCTATCAATTGCAAGGACGCGCGCCACGTCCCATTCCAAGTCATCGCCATTCAACTTTATTTTTAGATGTGTCAACCCATCGGCAAAAATCCATTCCGGTAGTGTCTCTGGTAGGCTATCGTTAAGACGTTCTGTAATATCGGCTTCCGTAAGCGGGTCAAGCGCACCAATCAGGTGATAAAGCGGCATATCGGGCTGTGGGTGTCGTGTTGTATATCGATCAAGGTATTTTCCTGCGAAGTTTCCATCCAAGAAATGCGACAGATCTGCTTCAATGAAATCTGCGTCTAATCCGTTGTAACTATTAATACCGTTTACCTTTCCAAACCCATCGTAAATTGCAGCGTCTATCGGACTTGTCGTGACAACAGTACATAATTTCGGTATCGGTGATGTAAGCTGCATCGTCTGAGACAATTCTTCTGCGATTTGTAAGAATTCGGGTTCCAGCACTTCAGAGAGTTCAAGCGGATGTGCGCAAAGCGTGCAATCACGTGTTGCATCAACTGCTAATTCAGCGAGATTTATCATCGCGGCGAGGCTTTGGTCAAAAGGCGCGTAGCGCGGCGGAAATGCCCAGACGTTACCAAGCGGCATAGAACCTGTGCCTTCTGCTTCTCTGCCGTCACGCGTTTGTACTTGCATCCGCACGTTAAAGAGGACACAGTGATCTGTTGGCACGCCGCCGAATTTGAGCGGAGTGCGGTATTGATGTTCTTCAAAATCACATTGAACGTCAAGGATGCGGATATCTGTTGGTTTTGGCATGTTTTCCTCGTAATATTCGTGATAGTTAGCAAGATATTTTGTGATATGGCTGGTTAGATTAAGTCAATGTCAAGGTGCTTTATATTTTGAGTCCGTAAAGTATTTTGATCCGTCAATCTGATGAATGCGCCAGTTGCCAGACTTTTTGGTTAGGTAAAATTGTCCTATGTCATTATAGCACTCAGGCTTATCGGGTACGTAGTAGAACATAGGTCCCTTTGCACTCGCTTCTGTCCAGGCAACTTTCGCATTTTTAGGGCGAATATAGAAATCTGTCAGTTCCCAATTTGGATCACTCGTACATTCTCCACCCCACGGACCATGCCAGTTAACTTCAATATAATTTTTAATATTGTTCCATCCATAAACATTCACGGTGGATGTGCCGTATTCCATTCCTTCTGCTGTGTCAAATGTTTTGATGAGTGCTGCCATATCTTCTTCCAGATAGGCTTTTATGAAAGCCTTATACACCTCCTGAATTGCTGCTGTTTCAGCCTCATAATCAATTTCCAAAGACGCAACTTCATCTTCTGGCACTATTTCTATGTAAGACTTATCAACGTAAGGTGCTGTCGGGAAAAGCAAAAATTCGATAAATCGAATCCGTTCCGTAGATTCTTCATCATTCCCGCAACTCGGAATCAATACCAACACAACTATGGGAATCAAGAGGATTGTAGCAGATTTTACAATTCTTTTTGTTGGCATAGGTATTTGTTGAATGCATTAGTAGAAAATGAGGTTAACATTCACCAAAAAAGTGACAATCTCATTTGTAAGTGTTATCTCATTTGTCTCATCAAGTTGTGTCGAATTAGCGTTTCCAAAATTCATGGTAAAGTCAATGGTTAGATGCCGCAGAAGTTCATAACCGACTCCACCAGATACGGCAAGCCCAGTTTGCCGCGCCTTTTCTAATTTGAAAGGGGGTTGGTAAGTCACAAGAACTGCGAGACCAACGGAACCGGCAAGATAAAAATCTGAACTGCGGAGTGGATAAAGCATCATGCCAACGCCAGCAGTTCCGTTCGCAACCATATTATCCCTATAGAGATTTGATAGCGGTAACCATGCGATACGACTGGTGTAATAAAGAAGAAACTGATCTGTAAATCCGTGTCCCACCTTAAGCTCTGTAGCGAAGGCAGACGCCGTGGCACGCGGATCTGGCCAACTACCTTCGTAAGCGTTTCCCCAATACTCCGCAAGTGGTGTTTCAAAATTAGTATTGCCAACACCAGTGCCGATACCAAAAATGAAACCTTGACGCCTCCCTCGTAGATTTTTAGTTCGACGAAAAATATTGCGCCGTTCATAAATGATATTTCTGTCTTCACTATTGAGCGCGTGTGCATTTTCGGGCAAAGATGACACAAGAAAAGTGGCAAGTAATCCGATAAGACACAATTGTAATATGGATGTTTTCACTCAAATTCCCTTGAGACATGCCAGAAAAGATGTCTCTGAAATTCATGATTGTGAGTTAGGGCTAAGTAG
>JAPPMR010000740.1 GCA_028818995.1 Candidatus Poribacteria bacterium
CTTCCTGGACCGCCCCAATCCCCAACAATTTGGAGTTCATGTCCTCTCTCTGCTAAACCTTCTTGAGTATCTGACGAAAATCGGGTTTCTAATTGCAGGTGATTAGAACAAGTGTGTGGAATTGTGGATTCCATTGGGTTTTGGAGACTGCGCCAGCGCGGTGCAGAGACTGCCTCTTGTGGTGTCATACCAAAGTCAAGAGCATGTGTGACTAACTGCAGGTTCGTTTGTACCTGTGTGTCTGCACCCGGTGTGCCGCATGCTAACACTGGTTTACCATCTTTTGTAACGATGACTGGATTCATTGTGTGACGGACACGTTTACCCGGCATCAAGCAGTTCGGATGGTCTTCCTCTAAATGCCAGTAGGTCATTCGGTTGTTTAGTAGGATTCCTGTATCACCCGCGACTAAGCTGGAACCGAACCCCGATTGGATACTCTGTAATACACAGACGAGATTCCCCGCACGGTCAGCAGTGCAGAAGCAAGTTGTATCCTCGTGTGCTTCGGGGCCACCTGCGGGAACATCGACAGCAGCTTTCTCCAAATCAATTCGTTTTGCCTGTTCGGCGGCGTAGGATTTAGATAACATACCTTCTATGGGAACATCCACCCAATTAGGGTCTGCCATATATTTTTCCCTATCTGCAAACGCGAGTTTTTTCGCTTCAACCATTAGATGCACACTTTCGGCAGTGTTACATCCCAACGTCTGCAAATCAAACAATTCTACAATGTTCAATTCTTGCAATAAGATATGTCCGCTTGAGTTAGGCGGCATTTCATAGACCTCGTAACCACGGTAGTTGACGTGTATTGGATCATCCCAATGCGCCTGGAAGTCAGCGAGGTCTTCTGCTGTTAATAGTCCATCATAAGCATGACTGAATTCAGCAATAGCTTTGGCAATTTCGCCTTTGTAGAACACATCTCTGCCATCTTTAGCGATTTTGCGGAGGGTTGTGCCAAGATTGGGGTTTGCAAGGAGTTCACCTGCGGGGATCGGTTCGCCATCGTTTGTAAAGATAGCGCGGCTGTCTGGTTCGGCAGCGAAACGAGCATTTTCACCTCTCAACCCTCCCGCGAGTCTATGACTCACTGGAAATCCTTCTTCACAGAGAGAAATTGCGGGTGCGAAAACTTCTTCTAATTTGAGTGCCCCGTAGCGTTCATGTGCAAGAAGCCAAGCATCAACGATTCCTGGCACCGAAACACTTCGTATCCCCTTCATCGGGATTCCACCGTCTTTAATATAGGTTTCTCGCGTTGCGGCACGCGGTGCGGGTCCAGTTCCGTTTACCGCTGCGACTTGTCCTGTTTCTGCCCAATAGATGAGGATAAATCCATCCCCACCAAGTCCAGAACCTGCAGGTTCAACTATACCGAGAGCCACAGCCGTTGCGATAGCAGCATCAACAGCGTTGCCACCTGCCATCATTGTTTGTATACCTGCTTGTGAGGCAAGTACGTGTCCTGATGTTACCATGCCGTTGCTGCCCATCACAGATGGACGGAATGCTGAGCCGTGTGGTGATTGCATTTGATGCCTCCGTTATTGATTTAGATGTTCAGTAACAAGTTGCTTCCAAAAAAATGCTGCTTTAATTCTAAATGCTATTATAATGCACAATACTACGTTCTATAGATACAAATCTATAGATACAAATCCCGATCTGACAGATTGCCGGAAGAGTTCAATAATTTCGTTGAGAGTTTTCTCCGAATCTTGAAAATAGATATCTAAGAATTTTCTTGCGATTAAGCCGGGGAAGAATCTATTTGTTTCAATACGTTCAGCAGCTTCCGGAATTTCTTCTGCATAGATGTCTGCAAGATTGCGGATAAAAGCATAATCAAAGAAATCCAATCCACTTTCTTCAATTAAGATACTGTCTATAATGTCAAAGTTGCCTTGACACCAAGCCTTGTTATATCTTGTTCTCACCTGACGTATTATTCGACTTGCTATTACAATGTTAGGGGGCAAAGGTATGTCTATATCAGGAACAAGGGGAGGGTCGTAGCCGGATTCCACAAACGTAACACCGGGAATTTCGATCAATCCTCCGCTTAAAAAAAAGTGATCAACAACTACATCTAAAGATAATATTTCAGCTATCTCATCAGACCAAGAAAGTTCTGTTACTTGTAGCACCATGTAGCCTTTGAGGGTCAGAAACTCTATCACAGCTGTACGTGTTTCGGTCACCGGTTGAATTGTAGCGTCATATCCTACTAATATTTGATAAGTGAGGGAGTTGCCCCCATAAGGAGTGGAATCGTACCCGAAGGCGAACGGAATGAAGGTGTCATTGGTTAGTAACTGCTGCAAAAGTTTTTTCGTTGTTCCTGCCTCTTGTGCAAGTTTTTGCAATGCTTGTTCCATATCCTCCGCATCCCTTATTGTGTAGGCTTTTACTGCGTTTACAGACGCTTCACCAAATTCTTGCAATTCCACTTCGCATCCTGCTTTAACAAACGCTTGTGCCAAGACAGTTGCTGCCCGGGCAAGCCCAACAATTCTTAGGTAAGTCGGGTTCACTGATGTACCATCTTCAATTGCAAGTATTTCTGCGACTCCGCTTGCTGCGTCTGCAAGGTGTAAGAGTCCGTGTTTAGTTGCGGTGTCAGCCAAGTCCTGCAGTGCCATTTGTGCAACATATCGTGTATTTGTGGATGGATCCGTAGGATCTATCGGTGAAACAAGTCGCCTCTCACACCCGATGAACATTATCGTGCTGAGTACTGTGAGCAAAAGTAATTTAGAAAACTTTATTCTAAACGCTGAAGCGGTGATACCGTGTGGGGATTGCATGTGAACCCTCTGTTATTGCATCAAGGGGTAGTGCGAGTGCTTAATTGTCACAGTTTGAATACCCATATTTCTATTTCTGACAGTTTGCCGGAAGATTTCAATGATCTCGTCAAGGGTTTTCCCCGAGTGCTGAAAGTAAATAGTTAGAAATGTAATCCCGATTGGGCGGAGAGAGAAACCATTTGTCTGGATAAGGTTTGCGTCCTCAGGAATTTCTTCTGCATAGATGTCAGCGAGGTTGCGGACAAAAGCATAATCAAAGAAATCTAACCCACTTCCTCCAATTAAGATACTGTCTATAGCGTCAAAGTTGCCTTGACACCATGCTTCATTATAGTTTGTCCTCACCCGGTCTATTATTCCAACGCTCTTAGGTGGAGGCTGCGGGATCCAATCAACACAACCATAATAATTGATATCAGCCCGTGCTACGCCGGGAATATTGTGTAATTCTATTGCAATGGGAAATAGATTGACCTCGGAATCTAAATTTATGGGTTTAACAGCGTAAACATCCCTTTCCGTTGAAACCGTGTACCCATTGTTAATGAGGAACTCATTAACGGCTGCCTGTGTTTCTATTGCTGGTCGAATTTTTACGTCATACCGTATGTATATTACACCAGGGGAATACAGACAACTTGTCTCGTCGGGGTAGGGAACTCCATCGCAGTAAAAATCGGGTTGAGCCACTGCTACGCCGGGAATAGTGCGTAATTCTTTCATAACGGGAAGTGGATCGACATCCGCGCCTAAAAGCACTCTGTCACTATGGACAATTACTCCTTCTTCTGTAACCGTGTGCCCTTTGTTAGTCAGGAACTCAATAACGGCTGCCTGTGTTTCTATTGCTGGTCGAATTTTTACGTCATACTGTATGTATATTAT
>JAPPMR010000813.1 GCA_028818995.1 Candidatus Poribacteria bacterium
TTTTGCGCATTTTCTTGATGGTGAGAAGGCACTGCAATGGTGGCATCGGGTCGTGGCGCGTCAACAGGGTGAGTATTACGTGCAAGGTTGGAATAAACAGCGGATCTACCCAGATTTTGTTGCGATGGCAAAAGAAGTTGATGGCATGACGCGTGTCCTGATTTTTGAGACAAAGGGACAACATCTGGAAGGTAATCGGGACACAAAGTACAAACAAAAAGTATTGAAAACACTTGAAAAAGCATTCAACGCCACCAGCGATACGAAAATGCGTGAAGTTCCAACACAGACAGGCATCTTTCGATTGGTGTTCAGTAAGCAAGAGTTTCCAGAGATTTCTGCACAGCTAAATGAGGGTAGGTATTCAACGGAAAGTTAGCATAGCGCGGCACGAGAATTTCACGTTAGGATATGCTACGGATTAACGTTTTGCCTTTTCAGGTCAAATGTGCTATTATTTTAACAACCAATTGCGGGGTATAGATTCTAAAAGGGAGCCAAAATCATGAGCAGTTATTTCATTGAATCCTTCAAAATAGAAAAACTATGGGGACATCGAGACATCGCGCTAACTTTTAAGAAGGATGTGAATATATTGATAGGGCCGAACGGTTCTGGCAAAACTACTATTTTGAATCTTCTGAATTCCATTCTATCACTTGATATATCGGGGATCCTAAATGTCAATTTTGAGTTCGCAGAGATCCATCTGCGAGACTTTAAAAATAGTTCTGTACTTCGCACTGTTAAAGTTCATGCTGCAAATAGACTTTTGAGACTCGAACTGGATGAAGAGGAAATAGGCTTTGATACAGAGTCTATTACTGGACGCAGATTTACTGAACACCATGGGTGGCTTGAAAAGGGTAATACTCTTCCAGAGAGGCTCCCTGAACGCTTCGTGAGAAGAACCGTAGTATCAGAGAAATTTTATGATGAATTAACTACCCTAGTCCCTCTGGTTTGGCTCCCCGTAAGCCGTCGTTTACCTGTAACAAAGTATGAAGAAAAATGGCATACAAGGACAGAACCTTTGGAATCAGTAGACTTACGACTTGAGGAATTGTTAGAAGATATCTCTCGCTATCATTCCATCTTAAACGCCCAACTTTCTGAGCGTTATAGAGAGTTTGAACATCAAGTCTTATCGATGATACTTTATAGCAAAGAACATGACCAACTTAAGTCAATTCGTAATTCAGTTTTTCACTCGTTACCAACGGAAGTAGAAAAAGATCAATTATTGGATGCTTTTGAGGATGCTGGATTTTTAGACGAAGTAATGCAGAGCAGAATTGACGATCATTTTGCTGCGTTAACTGTTGCAGAACAAGTATTTGTCCGGATTCATGAAGGAAAAGATATTCCTGCGGAATTTGAAGACATTTTTGTAATTCCACTTATCGGACGAACAAAAGCCATGGTGGCATATGCCAAGAAACTTGAAAAAGATAAAGAAGATATTTTCACCTCTTTACGCCGTTATGAAGAAATCGTTAATTCATTTTTGAGTAACAAGTCGATTAAGTTTGATGAGAGAGGATATTTAAAAATCGAAACTTCTTCGCCAGCGGACATAAATCCACGCCTTCTCTCATCAGGAGAAAAACAAATTCTAATTTTCCTCACCGAAGCCCTACTCCGGATTGAAAAGCCTGTGGTTTATGTCGCGGATGAACCTGAATTGTCGCTTCATGTCACTTGGCAAGAAAAACTTTTAAAATCTTTAGTGACGCTCGGTGGACAGATGCAAGTGATAGTCGCAACGCACTCTCCCGATATTGTTGGCAAATTTCAAGATAAAGTGATAGATTTGGGGAGAGAAAGTTAATGTTGTTTTCCCGGACCCCCTCGGGGTTAGCTGCGGAACATCTCTTTTATCAAGAAGTCCTTGTTTATGTTGAAGGACACACTGACATTCCTTTCTATAATGAAGTTCTCCAAAGCTACAATTGCCGGATAATATCAAAAAAAGGAAAATCAGAATGTGAGAAATTTGCAACACTTCTCGAACAAGGCAATTACCCGTATGTTGTTGTTCTTGATGGAGATTACGAAATTTTAGAGTTCGCTCGAAGTCCACATCGGAGAATTGTTTGGCTTCATCGACACTCTTGTGAAAACTATCTTCTTGAGGAAAAGCCAATAGAAAAATTCCGCCATTACCGTGCTCCTTTAGAAGATAGTTTAGAAAGATTGCCAAGTAGTTTTAAGGAAATCGTTGAAGATACAGAACTCAACTTTAAGGAACTATTAATCTTGGATGTAGCGCATCAGTGCGCAAAAACAGGCTATCAGGTGTTTCCCAAGGGAGCAGATCAATTTTTTGCAGGACGGAGGACAGCGAATTTCCAAGATAGCAGAATTCAGGAGCGATGTAGTGAGGCAACTCTGTGTATTGATGAACACAGTATTGAGGAAGCAAGAATTTTGGTTCGAGAGTTTTTGAAAAATCATCGTTTCATTGACTTACTCCCTGGGCACTTCGCTTTTAGCATTATAAGGCGTTGGATAAATCACACCGTCAATGTGAGACACAGAATTTTAGAAGAGGATATTAGAGTTTACCTTTCGACAGAAGTATGGCGGTTGGTGAAAACCCGCGACCATAATAGCTTGAAAACGCGATTACATCGTGCAGTTCGGGAAGCAGAGAAAATTCGTCAAGCCAGTAAAAGTCAAACACAATCAAACACCCGTTTGTAGTAGTGCGATTCATCGCACGTCCAAACATCACCTCCAGCAGCGTCCAGCCCTGTTTTTATTAATACCTCACAGGAAAAAAGATTTGCATTTTAGGGGATTTTGTGGTGTAATTCTATTATATTTTGGTGGGATGGAGACTTCTCTCATGGCATATAGTGATTGGACTTTAGAAACCGTAAAAAAAGCATTCCAATTAGAAGAAGTGAACGCCGCTGGCATTTTTGCTGAAGTAGACCCCGTGGAACCGAGCACACATCTTGCCACGACCCTGGAACGAAATGTGCCATTAGCCTTCGCGATGGGCACTGAGAAAGCAAAATCAGAACTGATCGTCTCTGCTGTGCTGGTTGAACTCTGGGAGCACTTCGATCGCGGCATCAGCTTTTTCTCGGGGATTGACTTTAATGTTGATGCTGAAAACGGTTTGACCGGCGTTTGCGATTTCTTGGTGAGCCTGTCGCCTGCGCAATTCCATTTGGAGGCACCCATCATCGTTCTGGTTGAAGCGAAAAAGGATAATTTGACGGTAGGGCTCGGGCAATGTGTCGCAGAGATGATCGCCGCCCAACGCTTTAATGCCGAATCCGAGAACGACACGCCTTGCATCTATGGTGCCATTACGTCAGGCATAGATTGGATATTCCTTAAGTTGGACGGAAAGAGACTTCAACTTGATATGGCAGCTTACCAAATCGCGCAGTGCGATAAAATCCTCGGTATTCTCGCCAGTATGGTGGCACAAAAGGCATGAGCGTGCGTTTGGAAGAGGTGTGGTTTCAAGGTGTCTTATTTTTCTTGCTTTATCGGCAATGTGCTGATACAATTAAGGGCAAATACATTATTGCCTATTAAGCACGCAAACAGCAAACCAAACCCTGACCAAACAGCAAAAACGTCACATTCCACGGCTCGCTTGATTTCTGCATGTCCACTGTGGCGTTTTATAGTGGATCCGAAAAATAAATGGACACTTTCCGCCCCCGGTAGGTTCGGT
>JAPPMR010000645.1 GCA_028818995.1 Candidatus Poribacteria bacterium
TCGTGAAGTCTATAAGTTTTGTTTTACCTCCATGGTGTTGTAGTTCGGTTAATATTTCAATATCGTTTGCAGTTTCACTGATGTACTCTCTTGCTTCATTCACAATTTCCTGCTGAACAACCTTTATATCAAAGGATTCATCCTCAATTTCTTTTTCGTATTCGCGGTAGAGATTCGAGGAAACTTTCGGATAACATTCAGGTTCACCGCGATAGATGTAATCTCCGTCTACAGATTTTTCTACTATCTCTTGGATTTTTTCCAAGACTCTGTTTAACTCATTTTGGGAATTAGGCTGGTCGTTCATTTTCTCTCTCTAAAATTAGGTTTTAATAACTCTGAAATTTTATCAAAATCTTGCATTGCAGACTCCAACTTGTCCATTCGTAGGTAAGTCATAGCGCGTTCAAAGTAAGCATCTGCGAAGGTTGGAATTAGTTTTATCGCCTCAGTAAAGTCCGCAATTGCTTTGTCACACTCGCCTTTTTTAGCGTATATTTTACCACGCTCTTCGTAAGTCTCAGCGTCATAGGGGCGGAGTTCTATTTCTTTGCTAAATCCTTCAATTGCCTTGTCATATTCGCCTCGTTCACTGTAAAGGGTCGCTCGGAAACCCCACGCATCTGCGTGCTTTGGATTAAGTTTAATTGCCATGCTAAAATCCGAGATTGCCTTCTCATACTCTTTATCCTCGTCGTAAAGTTTTCCCCGCGTATAATATGCTTCAGCGTCTTGAAGGTTAAGTTCTATTGCTTTGGTATAGTTTACGATAGCATTGTCAAAATCACAATTTTTGTAGTGGATTTTTGCGCGATTGTTGTATACTTTAGCAAGATTGAGTTTGAGTTTTTCAAAAAGATTAATACCTATCATCTCAAGTCCATTCATTTTTTATTACTCCTGAACATTCCGAATGCTCGTATTTCATTTAATCTTGCGGCAGTTTGTTCTCTTTCATCGTCTGCAGGACACTACTGGCACCGCTGTCCGACTGAAACTGCTGCGGTTGGTCAGTAAGCTGCTCATCATTAAGGTTTTTGAAATGCTGCGTGATGAACCGCAACAACCCGTAAGCACCAAGGCTATCCGCAAGGACTTTAAACCCGAGTTCATAGATCTCAATATCGGTGAGTTCTAATAAACCGCTTTGCCACGCGGCAATTCTTTCTGCTTTAACGCTTTCTTCCTTTGCTTGCAACGCTTTTTCCTCTTGAATCTGTTTTGCCATCGTGAGGATATCCGGGTCGTCAACTAACCATTTATGCCGCTCAGCAGTATAATCATAGTCACGTGGTTTGCATTTCTGCAGAAACTGCGTGGCATACGTTGTCCCCATTTGTTCTGTAAGTTTTTTAGTCCCAAGTTCATAAATCTCAAGATCTGTCATCTCTAATATGTCCATTTTCTGTCTTTTGCAAGCGCGTATCCAAACTCCGTCAAAATCATATTAAGAGGTCGTTTATAGTCCTTGTTTTCTATTTCTTAGTTCATACATAAGTATATCACAACACCCACCCCATCGCAAATTGTTTCTATAAAACAAAACGGACACAAAATGCAAAATGTGTTATACTGCACCAAACCGAAGTCCAAACGTTCAACGTTTTTAGTGGAGGTAATCAACTATGTTTCCAACAATTGAAGCACAAACACCTATCCAAACACCACCAGAATGGGCAGTCCTTGAACGTGAACTGATTGACAAAATCAATGACGCAGCACCGAAGGTTTTGAAGAAATACACACGTCCAGACGGAACGTTGTTCTGGCCAACACATCCAGATTTTCAAAGTTTTGATGGATTAGACGATTCTTATGAGAGTTTCCATAACTGGCCGCTATTCTACATGCTTGGTGGAGATGCACAGTTCTTGGTAGATGCGCAAAACGAATTTGAGGCAATCACGATAGACATGGCGCGATACGGCTCTGGACACGACTATCCGATGGTCTATAAAGAGTATCAACCGGGATACGACTGGTTTCACCAAAGCGAAGGAAACTATCTGTTTTATATGCTGTGCATGGCAGATCCATCACATACAAAGAATGTTGAACGTGCCAAACGGTTCGCAGGATTCTTTATGAACGAAGACCCAGAGGCACTAAATTACGATCCGGAACACAAAATCATCAAGTGTGTGATGAACGGCAGTAAAGGACCGGCATTCTGGATACTTGAAAGAGAATCTTTTTATCCCTCAATGGGTTACAATTTGCCATTTATTGATGTTCCCGGCTGCACAAGTCGTGATGTGATGCTGGAAAGCGAAGAATTGCGCGATCGGATGGGACGGGTAATCTATGAACGGCAAGGAAAAGGAGACGCAGTCAACAATCTCGCTGCAACGACCCTTGCTACCAATGCTTATATGTTCACAGGTGATGAAAAATATCAGGCATGGGTTCAGGAATATGTTGATGCATGGATTAGCCGCACAGAAGAAAACGATGGGATCGTACCTGACAACGTTGGGCTTTCGGGCAAAATCGGTGAACACATTGATGGTAAGTGGTATGGTTCTCGCTATGGATGGAGTTGGCCTCACGGCTGGCATAGTGTTGGTCAGGCGGTTAGCGTTGCTGGACAGAATGCTGCACTCCTTCATAAGGATTTGACATATATGGACTTCCCGCGTTCCCAGATTGATGTTCTCATACAGCACGGTATAGAACACAACGACCAACTCTATGTGCCGCAGAAGTATGGTGATCCTGGAATTGCGAACTATACGCCTGGTCCGTGGATGCAGTATCCAATAAAAAACGAGGATGACACTACGCTACAGATTGATGGCTGGTTTGAATTCGCGCCAATGCATCCGTCCGATGTCGCACATCTCTGGGCAATGACAATGGATGCTGCTGACCAAGACCGTGCTATACAGATAGCAAAAAAGACTGGCTCAAAATTTGACATCAACGCATGGCATCACACCAAAGACCAAGGTGGACGTGATGGCGGATGGTTAGCGTATATGCGAGGAGACTTTCCTGAATATCCAGAATCAATCCTCAATCATAACCTATCGCAAGTTCAACAACGACTCAACTACATGGAAAATGATGAAGAAGACCCAGCAGGATACGGAGACGCTTATTTTCAAAGACGTAACCCTGTTACCTGCGAAGGATTGGTTGAACTCACGTGTGGCGGTCCTTTACCTCACTACAATGGTGGCTTACTTGTGACGCGGGTGCGGCACTTTGACCCACAAGAGAAACGTCCTGGACTGCCAGCGGATGTAGCTGCGCTGGTTTCCAAGTTGACTGATGATTGCACTGAATTGGAGTTGGTTAACCTAAACGTCTCTGAAGCACGCGAAGTGATTATCCAAGCGGGATCAATGGGTGAACACAATTTCACAACTGCAAGTGCAAAAAATGGTAACAGTGAGAGCACCGTTGAGGTTAACGGCACGTATCTTCAAGTGCATCTGCCGCCAAACACACATATTGCGTTAGAGGTAGGGATGGAACGTTTTGTTAATGCACCATCGTATCAGCAGCCATGGTAGGAAAATTTAATTAGACGCAGGGAAATTCACTATGTTTGCCAATGTTCTTTTTTCACTATAGACATTATAATGATTTAATCGGAAGTGTCTGATAACGCCAAGACCGAAATATAGTCAAAAAGCGAATGAGTTGTAGGTCGGGTAGAGCTTGCGAAACCCGACATGTTGGG
>JAPPMR010000912.1 GCA_028818995.1 Candidatus Poribacteria bacterium
GGATACACCTCTGTGTTGATGCCACCGAGACATCGCTACGTTATAGGCGTCATCCATTCCAATTTCTATATCAGACACCTTACAAGAATAACCTTGGTCACTCAAATACTTATAACAATTATCCACACGGATAGCCTGGCGTTTCTGCCAGTTTTCAAGCGTATCTGCATAAAGCGTTTGCCAAAAATCAAATGTAATTGCTTTGAACATTACTTCTCCCAACTTACTCGATTCTTAAATGGCTAAGTTTTGATTTATTTTATCCTGCACAGAGTAAGATGTCAAGCGTCAAATGCAGAATATCGGTTTACGCTCATTGAAATGTGACTGATAAGAAAAACGAAGAATATGAAAGAAAGTTGACTCATATACGTTACTACCTATATTGTCTTGGATAATATAGGTAAGATTTTCTTTAGGAAGATGTCGCGACCAGGAGGTCGCTCCTACAGAAGAGGATAAATGATTGGTAATATGAAAAACCGTATAAATCTGTGAATTGCAGAACTCACTTGAAAAATCAGTTCAGATAGGATATAATATTAATATGCCGATATGTTTGAAGCGTAATAAATTTGCCCAGAGGTCGTCATGGCGAGGTGGAATCGTAGCATAACATCTACTTATCCGACTGGCGGGTTAATGCTCATCTATTTCGGTGTCGGTGTCTGCATATTGATTTTTGTGTTTGCGTATTATACGCGCCAAATTTCTCATTTGAATACTGATATAGAGGCGCAGATAGAAATTTTTGTAAACCTTGCCGCTGAATTGCCCAGCATTAAGGACCGCGACCTACAAGAACGGCTGCTAAAGGTGATGAGACAGGAACTTTATGCAGAGGGTAGGTCTCGAAGGTTTTCTTTTTTAATCACTGATGCAGACGGAAATGTGGAAATTTCGCAGGGGATCGACACTAAATTAGATGAGAAAGTCAACGAAAATGATACTGTTTCGTTAACACAAGATGAGCAAGAATTGCTAAATTCTACATTGGAACGGATGAAAACCAAGAATCAGCGGCGCAAGATACCTTTCCTTAAAGAAGATATACAGATTATGGGGTATTTATATCACGGGTATGCAGCGCCAAGTGAATTGGCACAACTTCCCTATGCTTTTACAGATACTGAGAAGAATCCTCAGAAATGGCAGATGTGGAAGGATGTCATCACCGCCGAAAATGCGACACCAGAAGAGAAAGAACGCGCAAAAATCTTCGTTCAAAATACACCCGCGTTCACTGAACTTCAAACAACACCTGATTGGCAAGAAGGTTACTTTTATTATGAAATAAAATCGTTCTACGGGTTACTAATAACACCTATTGTGTTATCTATTGTTTTACCGTTTTTCGCGTTTGGCTCTATTCTTATCTATCGGCGGATAAAATCTTATGAACATGCGGCAATTTGGGGCGGATTAGCAAAAGAAACCGCACATCAACTTGGCACCCCAATTTCTGCATTATTAGCGTGGACCGAGTTGTTAGATGAACGGAGCCAAGAAACCGGAGATAAAGTACTTGCCGAGCTCTCAACAAACATGCAGAGTGACTTAGAACGTCTGCAGAAAACAACTACCCGATTCGGAATGATCGGCACGGAACCGACGAAAGCTGAAGTTAATCTTGAAGAGGTACTTAAGGAGGTACTCACATATTTTGAGGAGCGACTACCTCAAATTAGTCGAAATATCGATATAAGTGTTACACCTCATAATGTCCCTATAATTTCCGCAAATGCACATCTGTTACAGTGGGTTTTTGAGAATTTGATTCGCAATTCGTTGGATGCCATGCATAAAGAAGTAGGACATATTGAAATTGAACCTCTCTATGATGACCGCCAAAAACATGTTGTAATCCGATATTCAGATAACGGCAGCGGTATTCCAAGCGAAGATCAACGCTCAATTTTTGAACCGGGTATGACAACTAAAACACATGGATGGGGACTTGGATTGACAATAGTTCAACGAATCGTCAGGGATTATCATCACGGAAGTATCCGTTTAGTTGAAAGTAGTCCAGCTGGTACAACTTTTGAAATTCGTTTGCCGTGTAACGTCCCATAGGGTTTCAAAGGAGTTGATATGCCAAATAAGCTACATAAAATCTTATGGATAGATGATGAAATAGAGGCATTGCTGCCACACAGACGTTTCCTTGAAACCCGTGGATATGATGTCATCCCTGCTACAAATGGTGAAGATGGTATTGAACTCTTAAAACAGACCGATACGCAATACGATGCAATCCTTCTTGACCAAGTAATGCCAGGAAAAGATGGGATGGCAACATTAGATGCAATCCGAACAATCAATCCACAAATCCCCGTTATTCTCGTGACACAGTCCAGTGAGGAGAAATTTGTTGACGTCGCCCTTGGAAAACAGGTGACGGATTTTTTAGTAAAGCCTATTGGTGTTGCACAGATTGCTTCTACCCTCAAACGGGTACTTGAACAGAAGCAGATTGTGGAAACCCAAATACCGGGTCGTTATACCAATGACTTTAATACGATTAACACACTGAAGGCATCACAACCAAGTTGGCAAGACTGGATTGATATCTACGTTAAATTACTGGAATGGGATTTGCTTTCCGATCAGTTGGCAGAAAAAGGTTTAGCAGAAACGCACTTTGAACAGAAAAAAGAGTGTAATGCCGAATTTTCCGATTTTGTGGAAGCAAATTATCCTGAATGGGTTAACGGAAGCCAAGATAGCCCCCCATTGTCAGTTGACGTATTAGACCAACATTTGATGCCACTGCTTCAAGCAAAAACGCCTGTCTACTTTATTGTTGTAGACTGTTTTCGGCTCGACCATTGGATGGCAGTAGAGCCGCTGTTGTACCCCTATTTCTCAATTGATCGAAAGTATAGTTTTTCTATTTTGCCAAGTGCGACAATGTATTCACGGAATGCAATATTTAGCGGATTGTTTCCAGCAGAATTGGCAAAAGATTACCCACAATATTGGCAAGAGAAATCGGATGATGGTAGCAGTACAAACCAATTTGAACGGCAATTGCTTGAAGAATACTTAAAAAGAAACGGAATCAGGATTAAGCCTGGAGTCCAATATTTCAAGATTTTTGATTTGCGCGGAGGAAATGAATATAAGAAGCGGGTTGCAGCAGCAACACGCGTTAGTTTATCTGCGTTAGTTGTTAACTTCATAGATATATTGACGCATCAACGTTCACAATCGGAAGTTTTGCAACAACTTGCACCAGATGAACCCGCTTTTCGAGCATTAGCCCGATCTTGGTTCGCACATTCGGCACTGTTTGATATTTTACGCCTTATAGCTGAACAAGGTGTTCATGTTGTGCTTACCACCGATCACGGTTCAGAGTTCTGTAACCGAGCAACTCGTGCTTATGGCAATCGCGATACCAGCACAAGCCTTCGTTTTAAAATCGGGAACAATTTAGTTTGCGATGATAACCAAGCCATATACATCCCAAAACCACAGGTATATCGGCTACCCGCCGAAAGTGCGAGCAAGGATTATATCATCGCTAAAGACGATTACTACTTCGTCTATCCAAACGACTTTTATAAATATAAGCGGCAGTTTCAGGGAGGGTTCCAACATGGCGGCATTTCAATGGGAGAACTTATAACGCCAGTGGTAACATTAACACCGCGGAATTGATAATCATTGAAACGCATTAGCA
>JAPPMR010000400.1:0-598 GCA_028818995.1 Candidatus Poribacteria bacterium
TCCTGATGGCAGATTCAACGGTGTTATCGTCTTCTATGAAGGCGAAATCCGAGATGGAGCAGATACGGTTGCAGGAAAACGGCTCTTCGCTTTCTATGTGCCCCAAAATTCGGCAGCTGTAGAACCGATTAATCCGGCACTCATCTGGGACTTCCAAGAGACGGACCCAATATCAGAACCAAGGTCAATACAGGAGCTTGAAGAGAAGGTAGGCGCGCAAGTACGCCTGGACTTAGATCGATACAAACAGGAATTGACCAACGAACGACAGAGGCAAGTAGATATCAAAAGAAGATATGGTATCGCTTCGTTAGAAAGGCTCATCTTGAATCTGGATAGTGAGTTACTAGACCTTGCCATTAAAAATGAGAATGGCGAAGATGTCAAACGGCTGGTGCAAAATAAGACAGAACAAAAGGATCGCTACGAGGATGAAAAGAGAAAGTTAGAGCAATCTTGTCAGCGGGAGGTTACACTTGTCAGAAAACCGCCTGTCTTTACTGGAGCAATTCGTGTCCGTCCTGCTATGGAGGGTAATGAGACAGAAACATCAATGCTCAATAGGCTGGAAATTGAGCGAATTGGTATGGAGCATGCC
>JAPPMR010000400.1:608-3684 GCA_028818995.1 Candidatus Poribacteria bacterium
GCACAAGGCTGTGTTGTAGAGGATGTCTCAGCAGAGAGTCTCGGTTTCGATCTCCGATCAAAAACACAAGATGGTAAAATCCGATGCATTGAGGTTAAAGCTCGGTCTGACCGTGCCCCCGTGGTTCTCACCTCTAACGAATGGTTCAGAGCAAAACAACTCAAAAATGACTATTTTCTCTATGTTGTCCTCAACGCTGCAACACATCCTGAATCTTATATTATCCAAAATCCTGCAAGCCAGATAAGTGCCGTTCGACAGATTACAGAGGTAAGGTATCAGGTGCCGCTTTCGGAGATAACAAAACGTCGCGAACCAGTTTAGTTTCCTGTAACTCCCGTAGGTTGGGTTGAACGGATCCCCAAGATCAACACTGTCCCACAGAAAATACGAGAACGCTCAAATACACTCAATAGACAGCAAAACCAGTGAAACCCAACACTTGAGTTTGGACAAAAACTTCACATATCCTCTTTGAAAAAATCGAGTTGATGCTTTAAATTTAACATGTTATAATAACCTAACATTAATTAGATGAATAACCTGGAAACTTCTATTGGAGATCAGTATTGTGAAAACCTATAACCTTTTCATTAGTCATTCTTGGGCTTACAGCAATACATACAATGGGCTCGTCAATTTGCTTGACGCGAGAAAGTATTTTTCCTATCGTAATTATTCCGTCCCTAAGGACGATCCTGTCCATACTAGCGGAACTGATAAGCAACTTTATGCTGCTATAAAAAGACAGATGGCTCCTTGCAGTGTTATATTGATATTAGCAGGTGTTTACGCCAGTTACAGCAAATGGATTGACAAAGAAATTCAAATTGCCCAAAATGAATTCTCTTCAGTAAAACCAATTCTTGCAATTAGACCACGCGGAAGTCAAAGGATATCCACGAAAGTAACAGATGCCGCAGATAAAATCGTTGGCTGGAACACAGAGAGCATTGTTTCTGGTATTCGGGAGTTGGCATAAACATGGATGAAAAGCAGGAATTGTTAGAAATCTACAAACTCCATGCCGAACTCGCCGATAGTGTCAGCAAGCAACGGGGAACCGCAAACCGTTTTTATATGTTGGTTTTGTCCGGGTTAGCAGTACTTTTTTCCGCTTTTTTACAGCGTAAAAACGGAGTGCCACTCGGATGGCTTATGGTAGGTTTCGGGCTTTTTGGTATGCTTTTAGCCTCGGCATGGTATATCGTCATCCGTTCTTATCGTCAACTGAATTCTGGCAAATTTAAGGCGTTACATGAATTGGAGAAAAAACTCACCTATCCGTTTTTCAAACGCGAATGGGATCTACTCGCTGAAGGCAGAGAGCAGAAAACCTATTGGCGACTGACTGTCGTTGAAACTTTTGTACCGATTGTCTTTTTCGTCTGTTTTGCGGCGTTATTGGCAATTGGCGTTTGCCTATTGGTAACTGGCGGCGGAACCCAATGACAATCTGTGTGTTGAACGTTAATCGCAGGTTCATTTGATAAACCTATTTCTGATAAAGGAGATCGAAAAAATGGCTCATGCAATAGAGTATATCCCCTTCCAACGCGTGAAGGATTGGAAAGTTGGCGATAGGATTATCGTAGACGGAGTCCCTGGGCAAATCCGTGATATTGCTGAATTTGAGAATCCTTCGGGGGCTGGAGAAACCATTGCATCCATCGGTGTCGTGTACGACAATGAACCCGGTGTGATTAGACTTGTTGAGTATGATCGACACCAACTCAAACTTGAACGCTAACTACTATAGAAATCTGCAAAACTCTCAGCAAAAACCATTCACCATGGTAGGTTAGATAACCTTTTCACGATAATACATAAGGAATCAAGATGGAACAACAGAACCAAGCGATATTGACGAGAGAGTTGTCTCAGCCGATTGCCGCTTGTGTTTTTTCTAAGGATGATTTGAAAAATCTTTGTGAAGTATTGCAAGAGTGGTGTTCTAAAGCATCAGATGAGGAAATAAAACATCACAGTCCACTCAACCGAACGCCAGAACAATTTCAGGCAGATATTGCAGCACTACGGTCTGGTTTTGAACTAAAGGTGACTGTACAAGGAATAGATGAGGAAAGGATTTATGGAACGATTCCAGATGTATTTAACTCTCCTCGTTTCCCTGATCAGGTTAAAACACTTTACATCAATAGTGAATCAGATTTAAGAAATTTGTACAATTGGTTTCCAAGAAATCGATTTGAACTGTTGTTAGATTTTGCTAAACCCGAACTTTTCAATTTATCACTATCTCCTTCCATATCTACTCCAAATTCCAGTAACATTCTCGTTTCCGGGTTAGATTCTACTTGGGTTAGTGGTATATATGGTGAAATTGCAAATTTTATCGAGAAAAATAGAACCCGCCGCAAATTTTTCCATAGACATAGTGTTTATGATTTGCTTCTTCTTTTTTTCGGCATCCCATTCGCTTTTTGGGTGGCATACAAACTATCAGGATTGATAAACAGCATATTTGGTGGATTTTCTGTATTCGTTCAAAACGGAGTGTATGTCTGTCTATTCTTCTTGATGCTACACTTATTCAAAATACTGTTTGACTATGCCAGATGGGTTTTTCCGATTGTTGAGTACAAAAGTACAACGGATACTGCACGAAAACATAGATACATCTTAGGTGGTCTAATAATAGCAATTTTCGGGAATTTTTTTTATGATCTGATTAAAATTGCCGCTACTCTCATATCCTAAACCTGACACATGTTTGCCTGAAAAATAAATTTGACAATTAATTCGCTATCTGGTATTATATCCGCAATTTTTTGAATGAATGGATTCATACATGAGTAACGATAAACGCATCATTGAAGTCGCCTTTCCTGTTGAGGAAGTCAGTAAACAGGGTCGCGGCAAAAACCAAATCGCTGGAATCCACAAATGGTGGGCACGCCGTCCCCTTGGTCCCTCGCGTGCTACCGCCTACGCTGCGCTTGTAGACAGCGACTTACCCCCCCCCCCCGGGGCCACCCAATAAGGAACAAAAGCATTATAGGAACAGAAAACCCCCCAAAAAACAATTTAATGGCCGAACACGGCAAATGGGGGT
>JAPPMR010000113.1 GCA_028818995.1 Candidatus Poribacteria bacterium
GGAGGGAACTCCGATTCCCGACTATTAGCGGTTTCGTCGCTATTCGGAGATCGCTCCTACAGAATATATGTGAACTTATTTACAGAATTTACTATAAAACCGAATTTAAGTGTTTTTCTAACCTTCTTTCTATTTCATTTAGTCGTGTCTAAGCGCGTCAATCGGATGGAGTTTCGCTGCTTTCCACGCAGGATATGCGCCAAAGAATATGCCAACAAGCGCACTCACTACAAAGGAAAGAAAACCATAAACAGGCGAGATAACGGTTCGCCACTCCCAAATAGACGTCACTATCTCCGCACCAGCTATCCCAACACCGACACCTACAAGACCACCGATCAAGGCTAACGTCGTAGATTCTACAAGAAATTGGAAAAGGATGTCTAATCGTTGTGCACCGACCGCCTTACGGAGACCAATTTCCTTTGTCCGTTCTGTAACAGAGACCAACATAATGTTCATAATCCCGATGCCGCCGACAAGTAATGATACCACAGCAATTCCTAAAATCAAGTTGGTAAACGTTTGACTTGATTGTTCTGCCGTTTCTATGAATTCTGCCTGATTGCGGATATGAAAGTCAAGGTCTTTATTGATGGGAATTTTGTGTTGTTTGCGTACTAACTCTGTCGCCTCCGTTTCTGCAACCTGAAGAAGTTTATCGTTTTTGGCTTGCAAACTAATACTTGACAAATGTTCAACCCCAAAAACACGTTTCATCGCAGTGGTGTAAGGGATAAAAACCTGATCGTCCGGATTTCGCCATCCACTTGCGCCTTTCTCCTTCATAACACCTAAGACGTGAAACCCGATATTCCGAATCTTGACGGTCTTGCCGACTGGATCTCTCTGACCGAAAAGATTATCAACAACGGTTTTACCAAGCACACAAACCCGTTCACGTCTACGTATATCGTTTTCATTGAAAAACTTTCCATTTTCAACGGTAAAATTGGCGGTGACAAGATACTCTGCGGATGTGCCAACGATAGTGGTGTTTGTATTTTTATTTACATATTTTACTTGCGCCCGGTTGCTAACTTCAGGCGTAACATACCAAAAATTCTGTCCCCGTTCTCGTAGTGTGTCTGCATCTTCAACAGTGAGAGTTCTACGCGCATCGGCTGAACTACGTCCGCGAAACATACTTTGCCCCGGGCGGACAGCAAGAATGTTTGCTCCTAATGTCTGAATTCGTTCGGTAATATCAGCTTTTGCGCCTTCACCAATTGAAGTAGTCGTAATAATCGCCCCTACGCCAATAATAACGCCTAACATTGTTAAAAGTGACCGGAGTTTATTTGCTAATAAACCGCGAAAAGCGTTTGCAAGACTTTCAAGGATACTCATAGTTTACCTCCTGTGCGTCTATCTACCTCGTGGACCGCCACCGCTCCCCATCCTACGCATTGTAGAGGCAGGATTTTGCATCATGCGCCTGAACATTTCACTTGAACCTCCCCCTCTTTGAAAACCGCCAATGGCAACGATATCGCCTTCAGCAAGACCTGAGATAATTTCTACCTTGTCAAAACTGCTCACTCCAACCACAACCGGTTGTGGACGACCGGGTTGTCCATCTTCTCCAATAGATCTGACCATTTTCCTGCCGCGCATATCAAGAATAGCTTCGGATGGGAGTGTTAAGATGCCTATTTTATTCACAGCTGAAATTTGGACACTTGCGTTCATACCGGGTTTGAGAAATGGCATCTTTGCTGATTCAGGTTCTGGTTGCTGTGTAATGTCCGGCGTGTTCTCAGGAGGAGTTTCTTCTAAAAGACCACCAAAAAGAGTTCCCCAATCGTCTTCACTTTCTCCCTCTGCCTGAGCGACAGCAGGTTTAGTAGGTTGTTGCGTGGTAGGTTCTTGACGGTCTGGTCTACGTCTCTGATTCTGATTTTCACCCTCACCTTCTGCTTGGCGTTGTTGACGCATGGCGCGGAAACGCTCTCGTTGCTCATCTGTCAGATCTCCCATTTGTCCACCTTGCCATCCACCCGCTCCTCTACGCATCCCTTGACGTGAACCAGTAGCACCTATTGCCCCAACATTTTTCAACTCGGATGTCACTTCAAAAGTTGTGATATTTTGAATTACTTGTCCCATAGGGGCAATCTTCAAGACTTGTCCCTCAAACGGCATGTCTGGATACGCTTCTACCGTAATCGTCACAGGTTGTCCTATATTTACCTTACCGATGTCAGTTTCATCAACCTCAGTTACAACAAATACAGTATTCAAGTCTGCCATTGTAACCAACGTTTGTCCTTCTGAAGAAGCAATTGATGAGAGCCGCGAAGTGATAACTTGTCCCTCTTCAACCTTTTTTTCCAAAATAGTTCCAGAAATAGGTGCCTTGATGATGGTATCTTCAAACTCAATTTGTCGAAGGTCACGTTGCCCTTGGCTTCGTTTGAGCGATGCCTTTGCACTTTCAAGATCCCGTTCCTTCCTGTCAATCTGTTTCTGGTTCGTTTGTGCAAGTTTCAAAGCATCTTCTGCCTGTGAAATTCGCTGCTGTTGCAATTCAATATCCATATCACGCGACGCCTCAGCTTCAATCCGCTCTTTTGCAACTTCCAAGGCAAATTCAGCCTTTTTAATATCCGCCTGTGCTAATTCAAGTTCTACTTCACTCGCCGGTTTTTCAACTAACTTAAGTTGTTCTTGAGCAGATTTGTATCGCGCTTCCGCAGAACGATATTGTGCTTGCGAAGCGTCAAGCGATGCTTGTGAGATAAGTTCTTCCTCAAATAACTTCACATTCCGCTCATGCTCCGTTTTTGCCAAATCAAGATTGACCTTATCCTGTGTGACAGTGGCTTCTGCACGCTTCTTATTTTCTTCACGAACTGTTTCAGAAGTCAGTAGTTTATACCTAAGATTAGCAATCTTTAGACTGTTTTCCGAATCTTTTACACCGCGTTTATTCGCTATTTTCTCAAGCCGAATCTGCTCCTTAATTTGTTCTAACCTTTTCTTTGCCTCTGCAAGCGATTCTCTGGATTGCCGAATCTGGATTTCCGACTGTTCCTTCTGTAGCTGAATGTCAATTTCCGACTGTTGAAGACGTGCCTCCGCCGCTTTCAAATCCGCTTCTGCTTGCTCTAAACTAATCTGCACATAGGTGTCTTCAATTATCGCGATAACATCGTCCTTCTCCACATAATCGCCAGCGTCAATATTTAGCTTCAATATCTTTCCACTCGCTTTTGAACTGATTTCAACGATATTCAATGGCTTAATAGTTCCGGTTGCATCAATATTCACAGCAATGTCGCCACGTTCTACAGTCGCCGTTTGGACTGCAGGTGCGTCTGAATTGCCACTGTCTCCCTTAGTAGCAAATACCATGCGTCCGATAATAACTGCGGCTCCTACGACAAGTACAACTACACCAACGATTGTGATAATTTTCCACTTGTTCATCGGAATCCTCCTTTATAATGTCGACTCAATTTCTATACCTAATACTATTTCTAATTGACAAAGTATCATTCCGATTTTTGAGTCTCTTTGTAGGAGCGACCTCCTGGTCGCGACCGGGAGGTCGCTCCTACAAAGAGAGTGTTGTATTCGGACAACCGATTTATGAAATAATGTCATATCATATTTAGAAATGTTATAAAAAGTGATGCAAAGGACATTATTATCACCTATAGACCCTCTCCCCAATTTA
>JAPPMR010000332.1 GCA_028818995.1 Candidatus Poribacteria bacterium
CATCTGCAATGTCTCCAGCATAGGTTTTTTCTGAGGTTTTTATTTCAAATCTATTAGTTCTAACGGAACCACTAATTAAAATGCCTCTGATAGTAAACCTTGAGGGTGCTTCTTCTTGAAATTTTTCAAGAATTTCAATTACTGCTTGCGTTTGAGAGTTGGATAGGTATGCTGTTCCACCCCGGTTTGGATTTGGTGATATCCATTTAAATTCGGTATCTATTACGGATTCGCTAAGTGATTTGAGGAAATTGGTGTAGTCCGTAGTTACTCTTAATTTTAGTTGTCTTAAAAGTTTTTTAAGTTTTTCTTCATTGTTTTCCGCATTGAGGAGTTCAAAAAACTTTTCTATTGCCTCTCCACAATCAGAATGGTTAAAAAGGTCAAGTTGTGTAACCTCTGGAGAGGTGAGGTGAATATTAAATGATCCAGGACTGACTTGTAAAAGCGAGATTTGCATACTGTTCCTGATTTTCTCAGTAACCTGAGATGAGTTAAAGCAGACCATTCCAATCGCGTTAATTACAGTTTGAAGTTTTCCGAAAATATTGCTTAAAATGGCTATCGGTGCTTGTGTTTTAGAACCTACAGCAAAGTTGAGAGTTAGGTTCAGAATTTCTTGTTTTCTGAGTTTTATTATCTCTTCTACATCGCTTAGCACCGGGAGTATTTCGGTTTCAATATCAAGGTGTTCACCGGACAGTGGCAGCATATCCTCAGGTATCTGATTTGATTGGATAAAATCTGTCTGGACTGAAGCATGTTCCTCGTATGGAACCCTTACTTGAATTGCATAGGGATTTTCAGAATCGGCGAATGCATCGTGGAGGTCAATTTTGCCAAATCGGATAAGGTTAAGCCGTTCAGTGGAGACAGCAACACAAAGCCAAGTTAAAAATTGATCATCTTCAGCAGCAGCGACAACAAGGTAAAAATGCCCTGAGGCGTTTTTGCAGGAGTAAAGAACAGGTTGATCGTAGTATTCATATACTTCTACAATCTCGAGCTTGCCTAATTCTGGAATATTGAGTATATCAAGCATCTTATATTACCTTCTGCTTTTCTATTTTATTACCCTAAAAACAAGCCAGGGTTCTGCTCCAATGGGTATCCACCAGGTATGATGAGATTTTTCTCTTGAAGGTGTGTGTTGAATCACACCAAGTACCGAATTGAGCTCACCTTTAGCTATTTTCCTATTTCTTAAGTGCCCGATTCTGTTCTTGAGTCGCTCACTATCTTGTAAATCCCTATGGACAGAGGCCCCACTAATTCTGATAGTTGGTTCTGGGAATCTACCTGGGAATTCTTCCCAAGTAGATAGAAAATCTTCTGCTTGTGGTGGATTGTGCTTTACAAGTCGATAAACTGTTCCAGAAGCCGGTTCAGCTTCCGCAGGTGGACAGTTTTGTGGATAATAGTCTGGCCATTGCAACTCGGTATTCCTTCCATTTCGCATGCTATTGATACCGAGTGCTACGTTTTGTGTTTCTGACACTACGGAATATTATAACATACACATATAAATTAAGTGAATATATTTTTAGTCGATTGAAAGACGTTCTTATTCTATAGGATACATTGTTTTTTGAAAAAAGTCAACTTTTTCAAGAATTTTGAAAGTAGTCACACATTGAAACTCGTTTCTATAATTGTAATTCATAATTATGGCTTTATTCAATACTATAGGCTACCGCGGATTTCATCTGTTTCAACGCCGCGTGAATCTGCGGAAGTTCCTCAAATCCGTAGGATATACGGAACTGTCGTTTCCCAACGCCAACCATCTCGCCATCTCGATGGACACAATGTTCACCCGGGATATAAATCACTTTGGGGTGTTGGGCGTCTAAGGGTCCATCAATCTCTTCCTTCCCGGTTGTTCGCGTCAAAAACTTGAAAAAATCAGATGTCGTATCTGTTGCGACACTCGCCAGCGTCAAGTAGTAGTAGAAGCCAGCACTCCCACCCCGGCACTCCTGAACGTTATCACTCAGTAATTCTGCTATCCATGCTTTGACCTGTTTTGCCTTCTGGTGGTACCCCTTATTAACTTTTTGGATTTGTGCTTCAATACCGTGGTCGAGCAGGTAGCTTGCGATTTCTTGATTGATGAGTGGAGCACTGAACCCAATGTCACTTGTGCGTTGGATAACGCTGTCGAGCAATGGACCTTTCGGACCGATGAGGTAACCGATACGTAACCCAGGAGCAAGGATTTTTGACAGAGTGCCAATTTCATAGACAATACCGAGTGTATCGTAGCAGAGCGCAGACCCCAAAGGTTCAATCGCACTATCATGCACGAGGTCGCTGTAAGCGTTGTCAAAAAAAATAGGGATTTTTCGTCCGACTTCGTATGAAAGTCGAGTAACAATATCAACGAGCTCTCTCTTACGGTCGTTGGATAGAATTGTGCAGGTCGGATTGTTAATCGTTACAACATAAAAAAAACGGATAGCCTCTTTTTCAGTGCCGAGCCCCGTTAGTTTGGTCCTCAAACGTTCAGCATCAAGTCCTTCGTTATCTTCAGGTATCGCGAGAACGCTAAAACCTTTCCTCTCCAAATCATTGCAGTAGATATAATACATCGGGTCCGCGGTCAGCACGATACCGGTAGGAAGTAGATGGGTGATGCTCTCTAACAAACTCGTTGCCCCGTTCGCACCGATAACAATCTCCCGACTGTTTAAGGTCTGTTCAGTGATGCCACCGATCCGATTCTCAATGTGAAACCTTCTGAGTGACGCAATCAGGTTCGGCGAACCTTGTGCCCCGCCGTAATTGAGGGATGCGCGGTATTTTTTAGGGTGTGCGAGAACTGCTTCGCAGGCGTGTTGAATCTGCTGATGCGGAATCGTCCGTTCATTGACGTATCCGACACCGAGATTGATGTCGCGTCCGTCTCGAAAACCGACAGCAAAATCGGTCATCAGCTGATTAACGGGGGAGGGTATACTTGAGACTTTTCCGTAATCAGAAAGTAGAACGTCTTGGATCTTCATATTTCGTTGGAATTCTGCGCGTTTATAGCAGGTCTCTCAATGCGGATTCAAGCGTTCGGTGGTGAAATTCGTAGCCGCTGACTTCCGTTTTCTCTGGAAGCACGTTCTGGCTCAACACAACGAAGTCTGCAAATTCACCCATCATCAACCGCAAGCCGAACGTCGGGACAGGAAACAGGGTGGGTCGCCGTAACACAGTACCGAGCGTCTTTGTGAATTCCACATTTCTGACAGGAGCAGGTGCTGTTGCATTCAAAGGACCACGAATCTCTTCATTCTCTAAAGCGTGTGTCACAATACCAACCACATCGTCGACATGAATCCAAGACATCCATTGCCGACCGCTGCCAAGTATGCCACCGATTCCCATTTTAAAAGGTGGGAGAACCTGTGTTAACAATCCACCGCCTAATCCAAGCACAAGTCCAATACGGACCATGACCACCCGAATCCCAAACGCATTCGCTTTTTGTGCCTCTGTCTCCCATTCTTGACAGACTTTGGCGAGAAAGTCGGTCCCGGCGGGTGACACCTCCGTAAAATGCTCATCGCCACTATCACCATAGTATCCGATTGCGGAAGCACAGACAAGCACATCGGGTTTTGTGGGCAACCCATCAAACGATTCAACGAGGTTTCGGGTCGAGAGAATTCGGCTATCCCGGATC
>JAPPMR010000100.1 GCA_028818995.1 Candidatus Poribacteria bacterium
CGAGTGAGAGCATAGCGTTGATTGGGTCTGGTGGTGGACGGAATTGACGGGTTGTAAAGCCCCATTCATGTGCGATAAATTGTCGGAATGCACGGTAATGTGCGGCTGTGCCGCTGCCTTCGTAACCGAGCAACGATTCCAAACTCTCGGCTCGCTCAAGTTTTTCTAAAAGTTGACGTGTTGTGTGTATTGCCGATTTCACCTCAGCATTTTGAAAACGTTGCCGTCGAGAGAATCGGATTGCGTTGGTGAGTTTGCCCCGGACAAAACATTTCGCTAATTCAAGGCACCGTGGTGGATTCTCAGCAACGGCGTACTGCTGCTTGCGAATCAGCGTATCTTTGGCATAAGGCGGTTGGAGTTTGCCTTTATATTTTCCGCGCGAAGAGAGAAAAGAGACAGGGATATTTTTATGCAGTAAGTATCCCATCGTCTGTGTTGTGATGTGTCCATTGCCGAAAATGACAACTTCGTCAACTTGTACAATCGGGATTTCTTGTAACACTTCACGATCTTTTTTAACAACGATCCGGTTCCCAGATTTATGGAGCACTGCACCTTGTTGGGTAATGTAGAGTATAGCCATTTGTTACCTCCTCATGTTTTTCTTGTTATGTAATTTTGATGCGTACGGTTTGAAAACAGCACGCATCATTAGATCCAATTATAGTAAAATCCATAATTACCTTTACATTGGCGAGGTTAGGAAGAAATCAACGGTATGAATACCATTTAGGCATTCCCCGCCTCGCCAGCGGTGATGGTGTAGGGTCTGTTGTTCATTGAAATGTGAACATATTTTCGGATTTTACTATAATTGGATTTTACGAACTTTTGATCATCTCGTGCTCACTTCGTTTTTTCAGACGTTTACCGAGTTGTGAAGCAATGTTTCTTCCTTGCTCCGTTACACGTTGCCCGGAACGTTTGACATGACCTACCCCCTGTTTGAATGTTCGTTGCACCTGATTCTGCAAGGTTTTTACCCGGGCATCGGGAAGTGGTTGATAGCAGCCATCCCTGTCAAAGACATGCCCAAGAAAATCAATTCCATCGTCGAAATGTGCAATTTTTGTCTTCTTTGGGTTCAGTTGTAGTTTAAGCACTGCGAGCCGTTTTTGTGCATAATTGTGCGCTTGTTGTGCGCGTCCTTCACTCCGACATAACAACAGCAAGTCATCAGCGTATCGTACCATCCGTATGCCCGCCCGCGTCATTGCTTTGTCGAATGCATGTAAATATAGGTTTGCTAACAGCGGAGAGAGTGGTGAACCTTGGATAATTCCGATTTTCCGCGGTTGGTTCAGCCGTTCTTTCACAATACCTGCTACGGCAGGTGTCGCGAGTGCCGCCAAAACAAGCGGGGCGATCACGACCAAGTGTTTAGTGGCAAGCATTGCTCCGATCCGTTTTGAGTTAGCAAGGAGCAAGAGCAGTCCGTCTCGTCCTAAGTTGATGAGAAACTTGTTTGCAGTCCGTTCATGAGGTTGACTCTGCTGGATGCCAAATTCAGTGTCATGATCCAACCAGTCCTCTGTCATCGGCGCGTTTCCAATCTGTGGGTAGGCATCAAGATGTGGAGAACGTTGTAAAAGTTGGTTAATTACCTGTTCAACTCCTTCACCGACAGAGTGTCCAGCGTTTTCAATGTGCTCAATCCACCTGGCACATCTGGGTGGTTTCATAATGCCACCCATATCAAGCCACATCTGGAGAAGTCGGAGAATAGGAGGCTCTTTGATTGTAGCACGAAGGAACCGCATCAGGATACGGTTATCCATTGTGCCAAAGAAATTCTCAATATCCGCATCAACTACCCATTCGTAGCCTTCTGCGCGGATAGCGTTTACTTCTGCAACTGCATGTGGCACGCCTCGCCCTGGGCGATAACCGAAACTACAACCGAGGAATTTGGCTTCGTAAATCGGGGTTATCAAATCACAAACGGCGCGTTGAACGATACGGTCTTTGAGTGATAGCACAGAGATTTCTCGTGTACTCCCATTTGTCTTTTGCATCGTGAACTTTTGAACAGGCAGTGGATAGTAGCGTTCCTCGGCAAGTTCACGTGAGAGTTGACGAAGATGCTCCGTAAGGTTGGCTTCAAACTGTTGAATGGTCATGCCATCGCAACCTGGCCCGCCTTTATTTGCGCGAACTTTTCGCCATGCTGCATCTAACGTTTCAGTTTGACATAACTGTTTTGTGAGAGGTGTTGAAACGGCGTAGTTAAGCAATTAGCAATCCTCCTATAGTAGAGATCAAGAACTGTTTTGGATTCAAAAAAACGTAGGAAAGTTGAGCAAACAGATATATAGAGACTGAAAGCGGTAAAAAGGATAGTAGAATTTATTTTTCCCGGTCCCTACAGACAAGGAAAAGGCGCGCTTTAGAAGCGCGCCTACATTCATGTTGTTTTGCGTGGCACAGGGACCTCACATTACAGTGTGTATAAATGCAATATTCGGATAACATGTCAAACGACAATTGTCTTAGGCTCTGATGTTATGTCACCGACAGCAGGCACTTTGATGCGCCCGACGCAAGCGTTACAGAACGCATAGTACCGCACCGAATCTTCTGAAGAATCAACAATACCCGCAACGATATGTTTTAATTCCTCGTATTGTTTTCGGTTCAGATGTGCTTCAAACACACTGTATTGGACACGAGTGCCGAACCCTTTCAGTGCTTTCGCGAGTTGGTTACGCCTTCGGTCATCTGGAATATCATAACAAATAACGTAGAACACCGCATTACCTCCAGTTTGTCTTGACCTTTTCAGGGACGTTTGGTATGCTTTTGGTAAGACAAAAAGTCGTATTGCAACACACCACAGTCCAAGATGTCCAATCAATTATGCCTGAATTAATCAGTTCTCCACCATTTTTGATAATTGTCGTCATATTCGCCATATTGCTTGTCGTCGGTATCGCCAAGCATGCGGTGCGTTTCATCGTCTGGGTCTCTATTATCTTTGTCATTCTGCTCTGTCTCGGTATTGTCAAACAAGCTGAGATACTTAATTGGTTTGAAAATCTTTTCAAAGTTGTTAAATAGATGTAGAGATTATGCGATACTGCCCAAACCCAAATGCCGTATGATGCCCGATGTGCAAATACTCGCCAAGATAGATAAACGGTAAAAACTGCTCTAATTCCCCTGAAAAACGGATTTTCCCGATAAATCCACCCATCGGGACAGATTTCTCCGCTCGGTAAGAGTACCGATCCTTTCTAATCCAGTTCAGACGAGAATTATGCGTGACGGTGGTGGAAGTCTCAATTAAACCGTGGGCATCCACGTCCAGATCCTCACCACAATGAAAATAACTCAAGAAACGAGTCCGACGCAGCAGATTTCGGATGAGGTGTTCAAACGTTAAATTGCTTGTCCAGCGTCCGTTGACCTTGACACTGGTAGGGGTGAGAAACTCAAGTTCAATCTCATTCGTGTTGTGAGGTGCAGCTTGCATCACATCGTCAAGCCGAAGGATTAATCCATCATCCGCAAGCATCTCCGTTTCTGCGGTGTAAATCGTCTGTGGTGATTGGCTTTGGTGGGCAGGTAAGCTTTCCACTGTGGTGAGTTGACACTGTCCGCGTTTGCCTTGTAGCCCGATGCGTCTCTTGCCTATCTCCTGAAAAGTGAGTACAATCCACGGCAATAGGT
>JAPPMR010001017.1 GCA_028818995.1 Candidatus Poribacteria bacterium
TCCTCTTCGTTTGACATTCATAGAGAAGTGTAGTATAATGGAAATGTCTATTGATGCGATAGAAGCGGCGTAGAGGCAGTAAGCACACATCTGTTCATTTTTGAGACCACATCGTGGTCCTGCAGAAGTGATCGTAGCTGTACGCAGTCTTAATATTGATAGCCCAGAGGAAGGGAAACATTATGCAAGGTCATATCCCTCGGACATTAGCAGAACGAATCGTCTGTGACGAAAATATTCTCACAGGAAAACCCGTGATTAAAGGGACACGATTAGCTGTTGAATTCATCGTCGGCTTATTAGGACACGGTTGGACTGAGGCAGAGATTCTTGAGAATTATCCTCATATCGTGCAAGAGGATATTCGCGCCTGTCTTGCGTATGCAAGCGCGGTGTTACGGACGCAAAAAGACTATCAACACCCTATGAAATTGGCCGATGCGTCTATTAGCAGATGAAAATATCCCTCGTTTAGTCGTGGAATTTATTTGTTCTCGCGGACACGACGCGATCTGGGTAGGAAAAGTGGCACCCGGCATTACAGACCAAGAGGTCCTTTCTCTTGCTACAACCCAGAAGCGGACCCTCATCACATTTGATACCGATTTTGGGGAATTAGTTTTCCGGTTAGGGCTTGGTGCCCCTTTCGGAATAATTCTATTTCGACTTCCACCAGACTCACCGTCAGGCATCGCACAAAGTATAGTTCGGGCTCTGGAAAGTCAAAAGGATTGGGTGAACCGTTTTTCCGTTGTTGATGAAAACCGAATCCGTACGAGGTTTCTACCGAATTCCTGACACGTCAATTTAACAGAAAACAGCCGCTATGGTCCTAGGTCCGGTAGGTTTGGTTTGCAACCGAACCGGACATCTTTAAGAAATTACTGAAAAGCACACCTACATTGCCGTGAATTATAGTAAAACCCGAAAATAAGAGAACATTTTGGAAAACACAAAACACCTCACCACCGCTGGCGAGGATTGTATCCTCGCCCTTCTACAATGTCTAATTAATTGTAGGTTTTACTATAGTTTAACGTAAGCTCAGACTTTAGAGTTGTGCAGCCTCGCAACTTGAAATTATTTTGATACCGAACTCCGTTTCCAGTCGGTTTCTATTTGCACCATGGAATACAGATTGAGTCCCTGCACTCCGAGCCTTGTCATTTGTACAAAAGAACTCATTACCTGCTGCGTAGTGCGCCGCGAGTGAGTCACCATCAACCCACTCGGCAATGGCTTTCCAAAACTCTTTCCTACGTTTGATTGGTATCAACTGACTGCCCGCACCAACCAGATTAAATTCCCCTTTAAATTGATTGTACGCTGTCTGTCCACAACCCATACTTGTTATGTAGTCAGCACAACTTGATAAGCGCTCAGCGTATCTCCAGAATTCATCAATATCATCATTGGCGTTATCCATATACATCTCATCTGGAATTTCTTGAGTACGGATTGTTCCGAAATTTGTCATTCTCAACACTCGGAACCCAAGATGTCTTGCTTCTAACAGCTTAGTTTGCAGCTTTGGATGGTGGCCTGGGTGAAGTTCAACGTTTGGAGCAACACATATTTGCATAACTAACTTTTCATCTTCAGTTGGTAAATGATTAACCGTTATGCTCGGACGGTAACCTGCAAAGAATTCAGGTCTATCCTGCCTCTTAATAGATTCTAAGCTTAAAGCTATTTCACAGATGTATGCATGAATTTTGCCATCGCGGATTTTGTTTTTTATTTTTCCAAAGTGATGGTTATCTTCATCAATTACTTTTTCCCAGACGTTTGTATCAAAAGTTACATTCATAATACGCTCCAATTCCTATGCTCATGGAAGTATTCTGGTTGGACGTTATTTAATTTCCCATCTTAATATTGCTATTCTACACCCAATTTAACCTTCGACTTCTTCCCACCGTGAATGCTCGGTTCTTGACATAGCATTTTGCGAAGCAGCGCAAGTCCCTCATGCACATCAGGACGCTCTTCCTCTGTAATACCAAGCACTTCCGATAACAACAACCGATCCAGTTCATGACGCACTGGGTCAGCATCCATCTGGTTGAATGGCAACATCTTTTGATTCTTCAGTTCATTGAAAATTCGTTCGGCATTCATCAGTGCTGCACTGGAGAGTTGACGGACATCCAGCGTGGACATTGAGTCCAAGGCCGCTTTTGAACTTCTACCTCGTCCTGCTTGTTGCTTCCCACAAATTAACCAATAGCATAATAAACCTAATGTAGAATTGCTCCATAAGGCCCAAATATAATCATAAATCTGTTTTTCTTTAAAAACGATGTTTGGCATTGAATCAACACCAATAGCCTTTTGTTCTGTAAAAGCCACCAACAAAGAGTGTGAATTGAATCGTAAGTCTATGTTGAAATGGACTCTACTATTAAGTTCGAGTATCTTCCGTGCCTTTGTTTCTGCATGCGAACGAATGAACGCGTGGGCATCGGGTAATACAACCATTGACCGCTGCGCCTTGCTATTGAGATGCCACAAGCACGGATATTCAGCTGTATCAGGACATCCGTCTTCAATATCAAACGCGCCACGCTTTCCCGGATCATGGATATCCCGATGGTCTGCCCCAAACTGAGCAACATCTGAGAGAAGACAGATCGGTAAGTCGATAGGGGCTTTCTGTCGAGGGAGTCGCAACTGTCCATTCGTGAGTTGATATGCCGATTGAATCGCCGTTATGTCTCTAACGCGGGATATAGGCCATCCTACTGCACCAGAGGTCAAAGGGGCAGAAATGACGAACCCGATAACATCATCACCAATGTGAATAGGGTTGCCTCTATTAATACCATCCTCAAGTCGGTAAACACAGTTGATTCCATAAATAATCTTTGCGATTTCTTGAGCTTCCAGTTCACCATCAGGACAACGTTCAATGCATACAAAAGTCGCACGTCCAGTGTCCTTTGATTTTCCCTTCGTTGCGATGATGAGGCACTCTGCCATATTGGTATCTGCTGAGAATGCACAATTCTTAGTGGCTGCATCGGCAATCGTGATGACAAGAACATTATGATATTCCTCTGTCCACAACTTTCGGACGTTTTGCCAACTACTTCCTGTAATCGCTGTGGTGGGTAGCACAAATGCCATTGTGCCATTGCGTTTCAGCATTCTGTCCGCGAGATCGACAAAGTCGGGACCCGCTCCAGGATTATTGCCGCCAAGTCGACGTCCCTGCGCTCTTCGCGATGCTTGCATTGCCGCTGTGTCCTTTTTGTCGGCGAAAATGCTCTTCGGCAGATTAGTGTTGCTATCAGCTCCACTCCGCGTATAGGGTGGATTCTGAATAACAATGTCGAATTCCCCATGCCGGAACGCTTCTCGGAGGTTAGTGGTTTCTGCGCCTTGCCCGGTGGTAGTTTCCGTTGTGCTAAGGTTTAATGGTAGCGTTCCCGCGGGATCGCTGAGCAGGTTGAGGGCACCGATGGCGTAAAGTCCATCCGCACGCGGCGTGCCATAAGGCATTGTGTGAATGCGTGTGCCACCGATACGCACATCGGGATACGTACTCGCAATGATAGAGGCGGTCAGGTGTGCTGCGTTCGGTAGGATGTCACACCCAACGAGATTGCTCTCCATCATGTACTGATGGATGGTTTTCCCTTCACCGCCTGCCTGCTCGTAAAG
>JAPPMR010000252.1 GCA_028818995.1 Candidatus Poribacteria bacterium
ACTCTGTCCCAATCCTCTTCAGCCAGATCTACGACAGGCACACGATCCTTGCCAGCTATCGTCCCGGCATTGTTAACGAGGATGTCGATTTTGCCGAAGTGTGCGACGGTCTGGTCCACCATCCCTTTCACCTGTTCTGCGTCCGTAACGTCCGCGACGACGCTGATAGCGCGCTGTCCCATTCCCTCTATCTCACGAACAACATCGGGTAGACCGTGCCAGTCAGGTTGATCTGCGGCGTAGGGATGCTCGGTCATATCGTTAACAGCGACATCGGCACCTTCTTTTGCCAAGCGGGTCGCAATGGCGCGTCCAATACCATTTTTGCCGCCTGCCCCTGTCACTAAGGCGATTTTTCCATTTAAGTTGTACATTTAAATATAGCTGTTCCTTTGAACCTGAGTATTTCTATGAAAATCCACAGAAATCTCGGTTTGCATCTACTTAAATCTAAGTAGATGGACGAACCGCCAAAGCACCCGCGACATTCTTGATGAATATCCCACGTGCGCCGTTCAAATCTCTATCCATCCGATGACCTTCCGATGACTTGATAACTTTAGAACCGCCGAGGTTCGCAACGATTTCACCCGTCCAAGACACCGTTTTAGAAGTATAAGCCTCACAGACATCAATGACTTGCACACCATATTCCAAAGCCTTCTGTTTCAGAAACATTTTGAATCTATAGTGTGAGAGCGTTAGCATCTGCCGAACTGACTTTCTGCGCAACTTCCTCGCGCCTCGCTTTGTCATCTGTTGCGCCTCAAAAGTTGGGAGCAAAATGATGTCAAAGTTTGTTACAAGGAAGTGGGCGACCTTTTTATGAAGTTCATCAATCAGATTACGGATTTTGACTTTTATTTTGTTCGCGGCTTTACGTAAAGCACGCCGTAGCGGGCGTTTCTCTTGCGTCGCGCGTGAGTAGAGATTATCGCAGTGTTGACAAAGCCTTTGAATACGGTTGATACACTGCATACCTAACCAACCGAAGCAATCTTCAGAGAAAAACGTCATAAAATCACGGATTCCGGGGTCAAGTGCTACTATTCTACCACTTGGTTCTCGCGTCTTTTTCTTCTCAACATAAGATACACAGAGAAAATACCTTCCGTCTTGCCGTATCAGCTGAGAATCCTTGACCTCTGCATCCGTATCACGTTCTGATACCTTACCTGTTCCTTGTGGTTTAGCAGGCAAAGGTTCTGACATTTTCATTTCGCCTAACAAACGGACATAAAAACCATTCTTTTTCAGGGAATCGGCACGCAGATAAAGGGTTTGTTTAGCGTTCTTTCTGGAACGAAACTTGACTCTTTGGAACTTACCTGTTTGCTTACATTTGACCTTTGCATTTTCAACAGCTTGGCAGGCATCCATCACCGCACCCACTTTGATCTGACGCGGCGTTTCCGTATGCCAATCCGGGAGTTGATCAAAAACAATCGGTACAAGCCCTTTGAAGGTTGTAGGGGTGCCTTTGGCGTTTAATAAACTCACTGAAGTATTATACACATACCGTGAGGTGCCAAACCATTTATGCAGTATCTGTTTCTGTTCCACCGTTGGAAAGATTTCTATCTTCCTTGATTTGGACACGGTATCGCTGGAGTCCGGGCATTCTATAGGAAAAGACATGCAAAATTGCGAGCAGATCGGCAGTAAGTTCTTCTTCGGGGCTATAAACAGTTTCGTCGAGAACCACGACTTCTCCACCGTTTTGTTCGACCAAGAACTGTATGACTTCGCTGCCGAACCGGGCGAGTCTATCCCGATGGGCAACAACAATGCGGAGTTTATCACCTCGCAAGAGGCGTTCCAGTAAGGTTCTAAGTCCTTTTCGTTTGAAGTTGATACCACTACCGAAGTCTTTGATGATTTCCGCATCGGGGTAGTGTCTTTGCAAATAGGCGACTTGGGACGCAAGATCCTCCGCTTGTCCTTTCCCGCTAACTCTGCAATATCCAATGGTAGTAATATCTGTTCCGGTTTGTTCATCAAGATACCCTTGCACATCATAACGCCTTTGTCCACCCGGCGTTCTAATAGTAGAGATTGTGCCATTCTCTGCTAAGCGTCGGAGCCTGTCTATTGAAATACCGAGAATCTCCGATGTTTCTCGTGGTGTTTTATAGTGTTTCATTCTATAATTATACCAGAAAAACATAGGTTTAGCAAGAGAAAAACAGAATTAGATGCCTTTAGAACCCCTCCTTTCCATTGTATCATTTCTTTTCCTCATGCTTCGTAGGGATTCGTGGTATCTATTGAATTGTGGAGAGTATAGCAGGTTTCGAGCGTGATGTCAAATTTTGGGTTGATAGTGACAGATTTTTAATGTTATCATACATAAAGGAAGGAGAAATCGGGATATTCGGTTTTTGCCTTGTGGGAGCGGTTTCTAACCGCGAATAGGAATTAACTTAAAGCTAAATGTCCCTGAAATTTCAACGCAACCTAAGAGGAGATCTTAGTGCGAATTAAAGAAGAATTTAAGAAATCCGGTTATTTTTGGCTTCCCTCCGCGCCGGACAAAAAATTTCCTGGGACACTCTCAATCTCAGATGGAGGGATTATAGATTTAGAAATTGTTGAGCTATTTGAATCGGTTGGTTCGGATAGTATAAATTGGGGATCATTTGATTCGGAGGCTTTGAATTGGGAACCAGCATTCTATAATAATTTTAAGCGATTAGTTGGACACATTGAAACAGATGAAGTTACCCTTGATGATTCCAAATTTAAAGAGGGTTTTCCAAATCGTAAAACAGGACTATCAAGATCATTACTTCGTGTAGGCAGGGCTTTTACAGGTATAAAATACGGTGAGAATGAAATTCCCCGTTTTAAGATTCTGGTTTTTTCTGTAGATGGAATTGACGAATGGATAGGACAAGCCGACATTGACGTTGAAAAGCGTGTTCAGGGGTAACACATATCGTTTCAGCACCCAGAGCCTGTTTCGTTTAATCTACCCAACGGAATGGAGTTGTCAATTACGTTCAATCAGGAACGTTCGGGGTCTATGAGTCCAAGAGAAGAAAGGATAACCCAACGGACTTATTTTAAATTGATTTCACAAGACGCGCGTGAATTAAATGATTTCATCTCAATTGTTGAGAAAGTCATAAATTTTCTGTGTTTTGCGATAGGTGATATAGTCTGTTTGGATAATATGTCAGCAACGGTTGATGGTTCTTTTCAAGAGGCTCTATTCCAAAATTTCGTGAGAGATGAAACTCGAATGCTTCCGATAGGTATTTATTATTTGAGCCAGTTCTACTCCAAAGATAAACCAAGAATTGGTTTCACTAAGTTATTTGAATTTGAGCAGATACAAGATGATGCTGAAGGGATAATTTGTAATTGGATAAATGCTCACGAGAAAATTAATCCTGCTTTCAATTTGTATTTTCTGGCAACAATGGGAACACAACCTTCCTTTGAGGCAAAATTTTTGACGTTAGTGACAGGTTTGGAAATATATCATCGAAGGACCTCTGATGAAAAAGAGATGGGCGAAGCCAAATTTGAAGAATTAGTCAAAAATCTTATTGAGAATTGTCCCCCAGGAAATAGAGTTTGGTTGGAAGGGAGATTGAAGTTTGCTACGTAGTGTTTACATTTTCTTAGTGGTTATCAATATTGCTGCGAAATAGA